>WJJN01000298.1 GCA_014729735.1 Candidatus Zhuqueibacterota bacterium | reverse complement strand
TTCGGGCATTGTTGCAGTGGATTTTGTAAAATTGTTTGTCGAAGGCGATTCGACGCAGGATATTCTGTTGCGCGACGACGATTACATCGAAATACCAATCCGCGCAAAAATCGTGAAAGTGCTGGGACAGGTAAATCGTCCCGGGATTGTTGCATATGAACCGGGTAAAAATATCACGCATTACGTGAAAAAAGTCGGCGGCTACGGCTGGCATGCCAACAAATACAAAATCCGATTAATCCGCAAAGACACCGGCGAATGGCTGCGCCCTAAGCGCGGGACAATTGTTCACATGGGGGATACGATCATGGTTCCTGCGAAACAGGAATACGATTACTGGACAATCTTCCGCGAGGCTTTGTCGGCGACTGTGCAGATTGTGTCGTTGATTATTGTTGTTAATAATGCACTAGGAAAATAGAAATTTTGAAATTTTTTCGAGCTGTAAATCAATAAGGGAATTTTCATGGAAAAAAAGAAAGTAAGTTTTTGGGATTACACTTCGACTTTTGTTAGCTGGAGAAAAACCATTATCATAAATTTTATTATTATTTGTTTTATCACTGCCATAATAACTTTGATAATTCCAAAGACTTTTACTGCCGAGACAACGATTCTGCCACCTTCGGGAGATGAGGCAGGACTCGGATTAGCGCAGATGCTTGGTAATTTGCCGCTGGGAGCTCTGGGAATGGGAATGGGATCAGAGGAAGCGAGCATTTTTTTAGCGATTCTCGATAGTCGTACTGTTATGGAAAACATTGTAAATCGGTTCAATTTGATGGAAGTGTATGACATCGAAAGTATGGAGAAGACAATTAAGGAATTACGCGGACGAGTTAGTGTTGAACTAAATGACGAAGGAACAATCACACTTTCAGCAAGTCACAAAACCGGATATTTTTCCGGGGAAAAAGGGGACAACGAAGCCCGGGAAATGGCGAAAAAACTGGCAAATGCTTTTATTGATGAACTGGACAAAGTGAATTCCAGGATCAAAACGGAAAAAGCAAGAAATAACCGGATATTCCTGGAGAAACGCTATCAGCAAAATTTGGCAGACATGGAAAAAGCCGAAGAAAATTTGAAAGAATTTCAGCAGAAATACGGAGTCATTGCGCTACCGGAACAAACCGTCGCCTCGATCGAAGCAGGAGCAGAGTTGCAGGCGCAGGTGATGTTGAAAGAAATTGAAGTGAAAGTGCTCGGGAGTTATGTCAGTAAATCCCATAGCGACTACGTTCGGGCGAAGACGGAATTGCAGGAACTACGCAATAAACTGAACGAAATGAAGTACGGTGTTGATGGGAACGATTTTGTTAATAATGCGAAAAATGATGATCTGTTTATTCCGTTTAATCAGGTGCCGGAAGTGGGCGTAAAATACTTTCGCCTGATGCGTGAATATACGATCCAGGAAAAGCTAATGGAATTCCTGCTCCCTGAATTGGAGCAGGCAAAAATCCAGGAAATGCGCGACACGCCGACGGTTCAGGTACTCGATCCTGCCGTGGAACCGGAGCGCAAGTCCAGCCCGAAGCGAATGATCATCGTAGCATTGGCGGGCTTTTTAACAGTCACGTTTTTTCTGATGTTTGCTTATATAAAGGTGAATATGGAAGCAATTAATGAAGCGGATCCAGAGCGGTATCAGCAAATAAATACAGTATTATATCAACTTAATCCCAAGCGATGGTTTAAGTAATTGTCCGGACTGAACAGCACACAAATCCATATAAATAGTCAGATAAAAAGAACTGCTAAAGATTCGCTCATTTATCTGCCGACGAAAGTTATTCCTGCGATTATTGGGATAATTTTAATACGGATCTTAACTACTTATTTTTCTCCGGAAGAATACGGACACTATCAAATTGCGCTATCGACTTTTGGGTTGATCCGCGTATTGAGTACTATTTGGCTCTCAACAAGCGTCACACGGTTCTTTCTGAAATATAAAAATGAAGGCCAGAAATCATCTTTTTATTCCAGTCTTTCATTGTGTGCTTTTTTATCTGTCTTTATTATATCGATTGTTGGCTTTTTCATAAATGACTTTTATTTAAAACAAAATATTGCTCAGCCATTATTTGAGCTGATTAATCTGGTCATCGCGGCTTCTATATTCAATAGTTTTTTTGAAATACTTGTTATGGTTTATCGCGCCGGACTAGAACCTAAAAAATATTCATTATATTGGATCCTTTTTTCCATAGGGAAGCCTTTTATTGGAGTTGTTTTAATCATTTTAGCTGGCTTCAAGGGAGAAGGTATATTCTGGGGATTTTTGGTGACTCCTTTAATTCTCGATATATTAATTTTCAAAAAATTAGAACTACATAAATTTATAAGACCGTCATTGGTTTCAAAAAATTTATTGAAGCAATTTACAAGTTATGGAATTCCAATCACATTTTCGTTTTTATCTTTTTGGGTGCTTTCGCTTTCTGATAGATATTTAATCGACATTTTTAGAAATAGCGCGGAAGTTGGCTTATATTCTGTTGGATATACAATTTCAGAAAAGACCCTTAATTTCATTTATATGATTTTGATGTTGGCTGCATACCCAATTATCATCGATAACTGGGAAAAATATGGTGAAGAAAAAACACAGGGCTTGATAACTGAATTAACCAGATACTTTTTTTTGATTTGTATGCCCATTTTGATCATAATTATAGTAATACCAAAACAAATATTGCTCATATTTTCGAGTGACAAATTTGTTGCCGGATCGAAAGTATTGCCTTATATTGCGGTCGGCGTTTTTACCTATGGTTTAACTCAGTATGTTATCAAAGGCTTTGAACTTCATAAAAAAAGTATCAAAATCGCACTATTGGCGCTAATGGCTGGAATAATTAACATCGGCTTAAACATTATTCTTATTCCGCGATATGGTTTTCTAGGCGCAGGGATAGCAGCCTGCAGCGCTTATATCGCATATTTCCTGGCGTCATATTATTTTGTCAAATTCGACATGGCATGGATACCACCATATAAATCAATTCTCAAAATTGGCATCGCTGCTTTTCATGCAGGCATGTTTATTAAATTGCTAATGCAACTTTCTCAAAACATATTCTATGTGATCATTCTTTTCGTTCCACTATCACTAGTGATCTATCTCGCCATGCTCATTTTTTTACACGAAATTAAACAGAATGAGATAAAGAAAGCTCTGATTTTTATCCAGAAGATTTTCAAAGGTTAGTTAATGGAACAGACGATAAATCTGAATTTTGATTTAAAATATTCCCTTCGAATGATAATTTTGCTGGAAGTATTATTTCTACTTCTGCTATTGAAATCAGCGACACTGGGAATTTTTTTCGCAGTCTTTTCTTGCGCACTCTTTTTGCTATATTTGTATCCGGAGTTCGCATTTGCCATTGCCTTAACCGGGAATATCATACTATATTGGTTTTATGAATACATAAACATTACTTTTCCCTTTGCCGCACTTTTGACATATATTGTCCTATGTTCGACAGCAACACTTTTTATATTTATGAAAGAGGCGAATGGAATCAATCTCAATTGGAATAAACTATTTACTTTAACATTTGCTATCGGTTTTCTGATGATTTTAGGAATTGCTTATTCTTCGAATAAAGGATATGGATTATCAAAGACAGGTTTATACTTTGTATTTAATATATCATATTTTGTGATTGCATTGCTGCTGAAAAATAAATACCGCAAGATGAATAATTTGTTCATTTTTGCATTTTTTATCGGTTTTACTTTTGCTTTGATCTGTTTCTGGATCGCCAGTGAGTTTGTATATTTTAAATTTGTACGGTTCAGTCCGGCAGAATCAATTAATCCAATTATATTATCGAGAAGTTTGGGTATATCTGCAATTTGCGGTCTTTATGTATTCGTTAGGAACAGAAAAAACATATTTGGCATATTAGCGCTAACTTTAATCCCAATTACTATAGCGCCGATGCTATGGTCCGGTTCTCGTGCACCCTTGCTCGGATTGATGATTACATTTCTTTTATATTATTTGTTACAACCAAAACAGGGTATTATCCGAAAAATAAGTGTTAGTACATTTGGTTTCCTGGCTGGATTGTTTTATATTCTTCATACAAGCAGCCATATCTCGGCGCGTGTTTCGACGCCAGTTGCACAAGAAGCAAGCGCTGCTTTCCGGGTATTTGCGTGGATTCAGGCAGTGCAAGATTTTTTAGGCTCACCGATAACCGGTATAGGAACCGGCAGTTTTGCTCTGAATACGCCCTGGCTCGATTTATACTGGCCTCATAATCTATTTCTGGAAATGGCATGTGAAAATGGTATGATCGGTCTGGGCTTAATTCTCTTTTTTGTCATACTTGTTGCTATTTACGGATTTAGAAATATATTTTACTATGCGAAAACCAATTCGAATGAGATGCTTCAATTGAGCATCGCTTCTTCATGCTTATTTGCTTTTTCTCTTTGGAATTCGATGTTCAGCGGAGACATTGCCACAAATCCGGTTGTTTGGTTTTCAGCGGGATTAATATATGCGTTGCATCCAACTGATGGTAAAACGACCGCTAATAATAAAATGCATTTATAGAATAGAAACTTAAAATGGATAATTGAGCTATTGATCAGGATCGTATTAAATGAAAATTTGCATGATATTGATGACCGAGTTCACGCATGATGCAAGAGTCACTAAAGAAGCAATTACGCTAACAAAGGCGGGACATAAAGTTGTATTTTTTGCTTTGAAAAGCAGGGAAACTCTGTCGCATGAAAAAAGACATAATTTCGAAATATATCGTGTCACGTTATTTACGCGATATTTTCTGCCAAAAGGACAATTGTTTTACTTTATCAAGTATCTGGAATTCATTCTGCAGCTTGTCAAAGAAATATGGAACAAAGATTTTGATGTGTATCATTCACACGATTTGGAAACATTGCCAATTGGTTTCATTCTTTCGAGAATAAGAAAAAAACCGTTAATTTATGATTCTCATGAATTATATATAGAAATGGTGAAACATCATTCGATTGCACGAAAGATATGGTATTTTATTGAAAAAAGGCTGGCTTCAAGAACAAGCGTCAACATTCAAACAACGGAATCCAGAGCAAGAGAATTTTCAAAGCGTTATAATGTGCCGATGCCACTAGTCATCATGAATACGCAGCATTATCAGAATCCCGTTAAAGAAGATTTGTTCAGAAAAAAATATGGCATTCGTGACGTTGAAAAAATAATCTTGTACCAGGGAAATGTCCATCCCAGTCGAGGCGTTGATGTTCTGGTGAAAGCTATAGATTATTTAGATGATGTGGTACTCATCTTGATGGGAGCCGGAGATTATAAATCTGTTTTAACTCGGAAAATTGATAAACAAAACAAAAAGATTTTGCTATTAGATCCTGTGCCCTGGGAAGATTTACCATCCTATACAGCTTCTGCGGATATTGGTGTTTCTCTGGTACAAAACATAGGTTTGAATAATTATTACATGCTATCGAATAAATTTTTTGAATATTTAACTGCCGGATTGCCGGTTGTTTTTCCCGATTTCCCGGAATGGCGCAAACATATTATAGAAAATAACATCGGTTTTGTCGTCGATGAGACGAATCCGATGGAAGCGGCAAAGGCAATTAGAAAAATACTATCAGATCATGAACTATATGAAGAAATGTCGAGGAATGCCAGGCGGGTTGTTAGAGAGAAATATAACTGGGAGATAGAAGGGGGAAAATTATTAAAAGCGTACGAAGAAATTGAAGCTAGAGCCATAAAATTAAGAGGACTGAGTTCAAATTGAAAAATGTACTAATGATTCTTCAATCCGATTTTCCTCCTGACATGCGAGTCCAGAAAGAAGCGTTGTCTCTAATTAATGCTGGCTATAAAGTTTCAATTATAAGTGATAACAGAATTAAAAAGCCACGCCGTTCCAATGAAAATGGCATAGACGTTTTTAGAATGAGGCATTATTCAGCTTTGGGTGGAAAACTGCATAAGATAATTAACGCCCCGATGTATCCGAATCCGGTATGGTCAA
This sequence comes from Candidatus Zhuqueibacterota bacterium, assembly GCA_014729735.1. Lineage (GTDB taxonomy): Bacteria > Zhuqueibacterota > Zhuqueibacteria > Thermofontimicrobiales > Thiofontviventaceae > Mariaggregatimicrobium. The sequence goes on along the minus strand of WJJN01000298.1, from coordinate 3,127 downwards.
GGGCGATCAGAAAAGCTGTAATCGAAATCAATGCTGAAATCCTGCATGTTCATGATTTACCATTAGCGCTTTCGACAATGAAAATCGCTGATTCATTTAATTTGCCGGTCATTTTCGATTTGCATGAAAACTATCCGGCGGCAATGGAACAGTGGTACAAACCAGGACCCGTTGGATGGACGATTCGCAATCCGAATTTTGCGCGCTACCTTGAACGTATTTGCCTGAACAGGGCGGACAAAATTATCGTAATTGCAGAAGAACACAGGGATTTGCTCGCTTCAAGAGGAATTCCGGAAGATAAAATATACATCGTGGAAAATACGCCGTATAAAAAAACAGCGTTCTTTAATAATCGGGATCGTAGTTTAGAATCCAGATATGAGCAGCATTATAATCTCGTGTATTTCGGTATTCTTAATCCTGAGAGAAAAATCGATGTCGCTCTAAAAGCAATGCCGCTAATTAAGTCAAAGATACCAAATGTTAAATTGGTTGTTATTGGGCGAGGTCCATCTTTCAATGATTTCAAAAACCTGGCACACGAATTACATCTCGATAGCGATGTTGAATTTCTGGGGTGGTTGAGCTTGCAAGAAGCTGAACCATATTTCCATCTGAGTGATATTTTGATAATGCCGCACAGCTCAAATGAATTTCTGGATAATGGTGTCCCAAACAAATTATTCGAGTATATGGCATTCGGAAAACCGGTTGTGGTACCGGAATCGAAGGCTTCGGCTCGTGTAGTTCGGGAAGCTGATTGTGGAGAGATATTTGTCCCGGAAGATTCCAATAGTTTTGCAGACGCTATTTTCAAAATAGCTCATGCTGACAAAAATTATGGGATGAATGGGAAAAACATAATTTTGAATAAATACAACTGGGAAACGACTGAAAAGGAATTATTGAAATTATACCATAACTTGTCTAATAGTTAATGCCAAACATTTTAAATATTTGACTAGATTACTTTTCTTCGTTTTTTATTTGCTATTGATGCTTTAGATGCTTATCTTTGACTGAGCATCCTCACTGGATTGGATTCAATGAGGAAAAGAAGATGCATATCAGCCCGAATTAATTAAAAGTGAATTATTCTGCCTTTATTATGATGAATTTAATATTTTGGCTAATCTTAATAATCGTCTTTTACAGTTATTTGTTTTATCCTCTCGTTCTTTTAATGTTGGCGCATTTATTCCCAAAATCAAGAAAAATCGATGATAATTTTATGCCATTTGTTTCAGTGATAGTTGCTGCCTATAACGAAGAAGATAATATAGAAGCAAAAGTCGAGAATTTCAAAAAACTGGATTATCCAAAGAGCAAAATTGAAATGTTGTTTGGATCTGATGGATCTAGTGACAATACTAACGCGCTATTAAAAAGTCGTGAAAAGAATAACATACGCTGTTTTTATTATGAGCAAAGAAATGGTAAAGCAGCAGTACTGAACAAGCTTGTCAAAGAAGCTAGAGGGGAAATTCTGATTTTTTCAGATGCGAATACCATTTATGATCACGATGCCATCAAAATGTTAGTTCGCCACTTTGCGGACGATGAAGTTGGCGGTGTATGTGGTCAATTAAACCTGGTAAATCCAAATGAAAATGTGGGGGGAAAAGGAGAATTGCTTTATTGGAAATATGAAAATATTCTAAAGGAATTAGAGGGAAGAATAAAAACCGTACTAGGAGCAAATGGTGCGATTTATGCTTTAAGAAATGAACTTTATTATCCATTACCAACTAATAAGGTAATTATGGATGACTTTTTAATTCCTCTCAAAGCCGTCGAATTTGGCAAGGATGTTGTTTACGATAGACTGGCATCTGGTAGTGAGACCACCTCTTCGAGTATCGAGGGGGAATTTCAGAGAAAAATTCGAATCGGGGCTGCAAATTTCAATGCGCTCGTAGAGATAAAAAATCTTCTATCCCCGCTAAAAGGATTTGTCGCATTCGGTCTCTGGTCGCACAAGATATTCAGATGGTTTTCACCATTTTTGCTTATAGCAGCGTTCATTTTAAATATTAACCTGTTAACTAATTTCACATATCAAGTCACAATGGCGATTCAATTATTATTTTATAGCAGCGCGGCGGTTGGATATTTTTTCAATCGAAACAATTTTACGATGAAATTATTTTCATATCCTCTATATTTTAGCGCAATAAATTTGGCATTGGCGATAGGTTTCATTAAGTTCATCACAGGAACACAAAAACCAGCGTGGTCTCGTGTCGAGAGAGCGCAATGAAATAATTGACTGATAGTTTTTTAAAGTAAAAATTCTAAGTACCAGTATGCCCAAAGCCCTCGAAAAAGTACTCCTGATCCTGAGCGACTTCCTCATGATCAATTTCGCATTCTACATCTGGTGTTTTTTTCGCAATCAGATGGGGTATTATGCGGATACGAATTTTGTGATTTCGCTGGTGATCTTTTTTTACTGGTTCTTCCTGTTCTTCTTTTTCGGGCTGTACCGATCGTGGTACGCGCAGTCGCGGTTTGATGAGTTTGTGGCTATTTTCAAGACAATTTCCATCGGCGCATTTATCGGATTTCTGATGACAATGGATGTGAGCGTCGATCTCAGCTCGACGCCGCGGGTGAGTCGTGTGACGTATATTGTGTACTGGGCGATGCTGATCTTCTGGGTCAGCACGGGGCGTATTCTGCTGCGCACGCTGCAACGGAAAATGCTGGAAATGGGTGTCGGGCGACGGAACACGCTGATCGTCGGGTGGAATTCGAAGGCGCACGAGTTGTACGATAATGTGCGGGAACACCGGGCGCTGGGATATGATGTGGTCGGCTTCGTCGATGTGGACAAAAAACATTTGGATGAATCATACAAAAATATTCCGGTGCTTGGAACGATCAAAAATCTGCACCGGTTGATTGAAGAAAAAGAGGTCGAGGAGATTCTGATTGCACTGAAGGGTAGCTCTCAGAAAAAGGTCATTGAGGTGCTTTCCCAGGCAGGGGATTTACCGGTGCGGATCAAAGTGCTACCGGATTTGTACGACATTGTGATGGGCTACGGCAGGACGGATCAGTTGTACGGTTTCCCGCTGATCGAGATTATGCCGCAAATGATGCCGGAATGGGAGCACAAAAT
>WJJN01000297.1 GCA_014729735.1 Candidatus Zhuqueibacterota bacterium | reverse complement strand
CGGGGATAATGAAATCCGATAACCGCTTCCAGTGAGTTGCTGTAAATCTGCTCCGACCAGCAGTAGCGCCCAGACACGGAATTGAGCTGGATCCGGGTATGCGCCTCATCGACATCACCGTTGATCGAACTGCCGGTCATTCCAAAAACATGCTCTGCCACGTATTGACATAGATAAACTTTGCTCTGCCAGGTTCTGGCGGTGTCGCTGGAAATTTTCCAGACATTTGTCTGCGGATCGATACAAATTCCCGGAGTGAGGATCGTTTTTAGATGCTGCCGCAGCGCTGTGATAAGCTGCTCGTAACGCCCGTTTTCGGAAACTGCATCCAGATCGCCCATCTTGTACGGGAAGACCAGACTTTCCACCGCGGGGATGATTTTCACCGGATTAACCTGATCGAACAGCGCCTTTAACCAGACGCCATCGGTATCGTTCACCTGATGATCGGTGATCGTTTGCGCCGCACGGCTTGCCTGCAACTCTGCCTGACTCACGTTATCCGGCGGCCCGAGATGATCGAAAATATGCTGCAATACAACGTACGCAGCCCAGCTTTTCACAGCCATGTACAAATTTTCGTAAGGCTGTTTCAAGCCGGGATCAAGCGCATCGTACGTCGTGATTTCGTGCGCCGCTTTTTGATAGGTGGTTACCATAGTGGGCACCCCATCCCGCTGCGATTCGTCGTGATGATCCCGGTTCAACATAGACTCCAGACAGTCCCGGAAAATTTGCGAATTTTGATTGAGCCATGAATCATTATCTGTGTATTTCCAGTACATCGCGGCACATAAAATCCAGTTCAGCAGCTCTTCGTTGGTCATGAAATATTCATATTCGTAATTGGAAGTGCCTGCCGCAGTCATCGTACTATTTCGTCCCATGTCATGAGTAAACGAAATGCCACCAGGATAGCGATCCCGGCGATTATTATGAAAACGCACCTGATCATAGTAAAAATAGCGGGAGCTGAAAGTATCCAGAATATTTCGAATCGTCCACGGGTGCATTCGTAGCTCGTAAAACACCATGTCCGCCGTCAGGTCCAGAGTATTGAGATAGCGGAAATCACCTTCTGAAACAAGCCACAAATCACCGATATCCGAATGGATGTACATGGTATTAGCCAAATACGTATGCGTGGCATGTGCGATCAGGAACTGGCGCCAGGGATTCACGCCGGAATTCAGAAGCTTTGCATCGCGCTGCCGACAATACCTTTTCACCTGCCTGGCGAGCGGAAATGCGAATTCAGCGACATCTTCGGGGTTTTGAAATAACTCACGATAATAATATACCGAATTCACGCCATCCGTGGCGTTATCATCCGTGAAATGTACTGTCAAGACGAACAGACTGTCCTTTGATCCCGGCGGAATTTTGAAAATCAGTCCGCCGCTCTCTGTGCCGTCACTCCCACTGCCATTGATGAAATATTCAAGTACATTTGCATATCGCACCATTTCCATATCACAATCCGCCTGTCCCGTTAGTCCGACGATATACCCTTCCTCCTGCGGATACGGTTTGAAATGAATTCCCTGCACCGAATTCCCGTCGACTTCTCCGCCGATACTGCCGGACACCGGACATTGCAGTCCAAACAGAATTTCCGCGGGATATGAATTTTGCGAATTATCCCAGTAGATTTCGATCCACTGGGCTGGACAAAAGGTAAGCCGCTGTTGGTCGGTATCCATCCCGGCAGGATCGGGCATATTCCAGTTCGGCGAATACACTGTCACGGAAAAATGCGGCGTTTCCCAGTGATCGCTGCAGAAGCGGAATTCCCGGACGATCTCATCATCCCGGTAATAATCGCTGCCGCTATAATCCCGGCTATGAATAAACGGCAGTATTTTCGCTCCGGTTGCCTGCGATTTATACGCCATATACACCGAGCGCGTCGGCGGCGTGGATTTACTGACCATGAACCCGCCACCCCGGTCTTTCATCCCAAATACATACGAACTTCGCGCCCCGGTCGGGCTGTGATCAGCGTTGAACCATTTCATTTCTGTCTGACTATGTGCATTTACCAGGCAGGTAGCTGCAATTAAAATAGCGAGAATACGGATCGGAGATTTCATCATGTCGCCCCTGAGTTGATTTTTAGAATATACAGTTTAATGATATTTCGGTTAGGAATCAAGATTTTTATGATTTTTGTTGCTGACATATTATCATTGAGATTAATTATACCACTATTATTCTGAATTTGCGGATATAATTCAAAACACTGAATCCACGCTTTAAAAGCGTGGCTATTAAAGAAATCGGGATCGCTATGGAGTGCAGCGAGTGTCTCGCTGCATTGCAGCCGTCTTTTTGGCTGCAAATATGAATTGGGGACTGTATCAAAAGTCCGATTTTCTCATATGATGTCATTCCGAACTTGTCCCGGAATCTCCCAATTATCAAAAAGTTAGGAGATTCCTGCATTCGCAGGAATGACACCAAAAAATGACTTTTGATACAGCCCCTTTTAAATTCCCCCCCCAAATTTCAATCGGGAGTTTTAACTCCCAGTGTTGAATCGTAACACGGGGATTAAAATTCCCGATGTGTTTTCAGTAGAAATTACAATCCACGCTTTAAAAAGCGTGGCATTCAAATAATCTGCTTCGTTATGGAGTGCAGCGAGTGTCTCGCTGCATTGCAGCCTCTTTTTGGCTGCAAACATGAATTGGGGACTGTATCAAAAGTCCGATTTTCTCATATGATGTCATTCCGGGCTTGTCCCGGAATCTCCCAATTATCAAAAAGTT
>WJJN01000296.1 GCA_014729735.1 Candidatus Zhuqueibacterota bacterium | reverse complement strand
GTTCTGATTCAAATACACATCTGAAAAATTCAGGTCAGACAATAATTCTTGCAAATTAGGAATACCAACACTAATTTGTAAGAATTTTAATTGACTTTTTCCCTATTAATTGGTATATTCTACTACATTTCAATTTCTTGGTGGAGTGCTGATATGATCAGGCGAGAGATATCGGAAATTATTTTATCAAAAACAAGTCAAATGCCGGTTATTGTGGTAACCGGTCCTCGGCAATCCGGGAAAACGACATTAGTGAAAGCATTATTTCAGGATTATGACTATGTTAATCTAGAATTTCCGGATATTCGATCAAGAGCCGAGGAAGACCCCCGATTATTTTTGACCGGACATAAAACAGGCTTAGTGATCGATGAGGTTCAGCGGGTGCCCGATCTGTTATCTTACATCCAGGGGATTGTCGATGAATCCGGTAAATCCGGCAGCTATATATTGACCGGCTCTCAGAACTTTCTACTGCCGGGACAAATTTCACAAACGCTTGCGGGCAGAGCTGCTTTATTCCACTTGCTACCATTTTCCCTGACAGAAATTAGCTCCGAATACCCTATTGATGATCAATTTACAGGAATTGCATTTACAGGTACATACCCCAGAATTCATGATCGTCAATTAAAACCGAATGACTGGTATCCCTGGTACATAAGTTCATACATCGAACGAGACGTTCGTCAGATCGAATATGTAAAGGATCTGAATAAATTTCAGACCTTTTTGAAAATTTGTGCCGGGCGAGTTGGACAGTTGTTCAATGCCTCAGCAATCGCAAATGAGATAGGCGTGAATTATAAAACGATTCAATCGTGGATTTCCGTCCTTGAAGCGAGTTTCATTATTTTTCTGCTACAGCCATATTATAAAAATTTCAACAAACGACTCACCAAATCACCCAAGCTCTATTTTTACGATACTGGATTGATATGCTCGCTGTTAAACATCCGTTCTGCGGATGAGCTAAGTTATCACTATTTAAAAGGGGAAATATTCGAATCTCTGATCATTTCGGAAATGAAGAAACATATTGCTCATCACAATCTTCAAGCAAGCCTCTATTTCTGGCGGGATAATAGCGGAAACGAAATCGATTGTCTGGTTGATACCGGAGCGCGAGCGACCGCAGCAGAAATTAAATCCGGCACTACCATCACCAGTGACTTCTTTAAAGGCTTGCGTTACTGGAAAAACCTGACTGGTTGCGAAACGGATCAATTAGCACTGATTTATGGGGGTACTGAAAATCAGCATCGAAGTAACGGAAGGGTTTTGGGCTGGAAAAATGTCCGGCAGGTTTTAAATCATGAATGAATTTTTATTCATTTTTAAGATCTCCTCACTTCATCAAAATCATTTTTCGCGATTTTACGAATTGATTGATTTCGATCCGGTAAAAATACAGTCCTGCCGCGAAATCGGAGCCATCCCAGGTGGCGAAATAATGTCCCGGCTGCTGAACCTCGTCCACGAGGATGATGACGTTCTGTCCCAATAGATTGAAGATTGAGATGCGCACATGTCCTGCTTCTGGAATCGTGTAATGAATCCGGGTGACCGGATTGAAGGGATTCGGAAAATTCGGGGTGAGCCGGTACATATACTCGCCGTTGGAAAATGATGAATCCGGGATTAATTCCTGTTTCGATGTGATATCCACAAATTCGATATCATCGAGAAACCAGTAGCCTTGATCGAATTCCGTTTCAAATTTGACCTTGAAATTTTCAGACATAATCTCTGCAGGAATGAGGCAGCTATCGGCAAGCCAGGTACTAAATTCATTCTCTGCCTCTGTTAGCCGGGCAATTTCAGTCCAGGAGATACCGTTGTTACCGGTGAAAATCAAATCTTCATCAACATTTATAGATGAATTAACCACCCGGAATTTCAGATAAATTTCGCGTTCTTTATAATGTGAAAAATCGATTGGCGTTGTCTCGATTGCAGAATTGCCCGGTATTCTGAGTACTAAACCGTTCAGTCCGTATTGATAGCAATGCGGATATCCACGAACAATCTTCCATCGTGACGTGTCAAGCTGATCTGACTGAAACGTATCAATCCATTTCGTTGTGGTGGCTAATATAAATTTTTCGGAGATTCGGCAGTTGCCCATTGAACTTATTTCAAAAGCGACGGTATCTTTTTGATTTAAGAAAGCCGTGACCGGAACCCCATGCCTCACAAAAAAAGAAGCGACGTTATTTGATGGGACATTGGTGATTTCCGTGATAGAATTTTTTCGTGCTTCATCCATAAAAGAAGCCTGCCACTTAGCGTATTCGATTTGCAATTTATAGCTGTCCGTCAGCGATCCTTTATTATAAATCGAAAACCGGTAATTAACATGTTGTCCGGGAATCACGGTTTTTTGGAGCGAATCATGCACCAGGCTGAAATAGTAATCTCTTGAATTTATCTGCAAATTCATTATTAATGGAATACCCACGCTATTCTCCTGCCTGATTACAATCAGACCTCGATAATTTTTATCGAGTATAGCACGATCTGTCTGAATCGAAATTTTAACATTCTCTGACTGCTGCGGCAAAAGAGCCCCTTTATATTTGGATAGAGAAACCAAGCGCGTTATATCACCAGCATTTGCGGTCCAGGCGATTGCATTTGCCATCAACATCGCCCCGTCGCTGTCAGAGAGCCAGCCTCGCTCGGGATCGGCATCAGAGGAGTAGGGCAGAAATGCCAGGTCGACCCGCGGCGTATTCCCGATGAATTTTGTGACAACGGCGGGCTCATCTATTTCCTCCCAATGTTCGACAATTTCACTGCCGGGATTTGTTTTATTTCCGGCAGTCATTATCGTGAAATTTCCCCGGAAAGATTCGATCGAATTCAAAATCGGATTGTTGCTGTAGTGGGAAAATCGGATCGAATCATGATGAACAGATCTATATCCCCAATATCCCGGTTCGATTGCGAAATAATTCTGTTCCCGAAACCTGCCGCCAATCTGACGATTTCCGGTCGCCGCAAATACAGCCCCGCCGATGACCACGCCCTTTCCCATGTCCACATAATCGGCTAGAATAGTGCCGAGTGAATCATGGCGATAGAAGCCGAAATTTTCGCCACTGTAAACAAATAGTGCATCGAATGCAGCTAATTCGTTCAATGTCGGCAAAAATACCCGGGCATTAATCATGGTTACGGAAGAAAACTTTTTCGTGGACAGGATTTTCTCATAAACATCTGCCAGATGCTCACAGCCTAAAATCGCGATGTCGAAGGGAGTTGACGAATTTGCATTCGAGGAAAATTGAATAACTTCTCCGTTCAATTCCGCTTTTGACAAATGTTCCTGCTGTTGAATATCCCAGCGGTGCTTCATTGCTGAGACCACTTGTTGAATATTTCCGGATCCGGTCATCAAATTATTGGGACTGGTATCGTGGAAATGGATTTGATAAGATGCGTCAGTGCCCCCAATATTTGTCAGCCGGATGGTTGCGGAAGCTGTATCTCCCTGAGAAAGGCTAAAGTCCAGCTGCCCGGGGATTGTTTCGACAGATATGATTCCCGGTTCATAAATATCGATGTTATCGATGTACCATAAAGAAGTATCAGCGTTGTCAACACTTTCCACATGAAATTTAAATTGAATGGAATCATTTTCCGACGACGGATAGATATCTACTTTCTGATGTCTGAAGTGTGATGAATAAAAAGTATGACCGGAGAGTTGTTGGCGTTGAATCCATTCTTTACCAGTGAAGTAGCTGAGCGTTAAGCAAGATACATCACGATCGGGGCACTTCACAAAATATTCGATGCAGATCCCATTTTGATCAGGCAAACGGATTGTATTTGTAACAATCGCATCGGTTGAATCCAGGACAAGACTGTATGGAGAAGAAAGGAATTTCTCGTCAGAAAGTTCTATTTTCCCGGAGACAACTTTCCACCGCGAATTATCCAAAATCGGCTGCGAAAAGCTCTCGCTCCAGGGCAGGTTCGTCGGAGGGATAATTACGCCAGTCACAAATTCGAGCGTATCGACCAACATTGGATCATTCATCGATTGGACTGCTAACCGGAGCGTATCTGTCTCAAAATAGAGTGCATCTGTCGGAATGTCGACTTTTATCAAAAATTGCTGAGAATCACCCGCGGCAAGCCGTTCAATTTTTTCAATACGTTTGCCATCTGGCTGATTGTAAAAATCAGCCATCCATTCATTATTTGAAGTTGATAATAAATATCCGTCCGGTAATTTACCGCAGTTTTCGAGCGAGCATGTATAATATATCGAGCTGCCGGGATGTGTCGTACTGTCCGGCGAAATTTTCGATAGCTCGAAATCGTAGGTTGCTTTTTCGAAAATACCATTCATTCTAAAAGTAGCTTTTTGTTGATTGGAGGCATTTGAGTAGATATGAATCTGTTGAGAGTAGTAACGATCCAATATCATGCGACTTTCGTCGAAATTATGGCAAATGGTATCTCTCCGCGATTGTGCAAGAACTCCAAAATATTTATCAATAGAATGTACGCTGTTCGATTTTTGCGCTGCCCATTTCAGAGAATTCGCCAGTAATTTGATAAAATTCTGAGATTCGAAACCTAGGGGGTTTAAATTGATATCCACAAGTCGACTGCCATGGATGTACCTTATTGCTGCGAGAATAAAGTCAGAGTTCAATTCTGCAATTAAAAATGCTTCGGGATGAAGGTTTCCTTCGTGGTAGTTTACATTTTGTGTAAAAACAAATGGACCTACATCTTGTATAATCGGATGCGAAGATATTGGCATTCGTTGAATAAGTAAATAATATCCAGGTAGAAGTGTGTATTCGTAATTTGAACTTTTTGGGATAGCAAAATAATTATCACTTTTAAAACGACCTTTTAGGTGAGAACCTTCATGTGCCGCACTGGTTAACACCAGACCGCCGCCGCTATCTACGTAATCCGCGAGCTTGTCCCCTACGGAGCCGTCATTATCCTCTAAGGAAAAAGGATAATACAAGATAGCATTATAATAATTTAATCGATGGATTGATAGAGAGGGGTAAAATAAATTGATTGTACGGATCGTACAGTACGGAATGTGATTTCGCAGCAGATTCGCTAGTGAATCAATATCTGAGTCATCAGATGAATATCCCAGAATGGCGATTTTGTAATGTGGTTGATGCGGATCTTCCAAATCAAGCGCATAAAAAAGTGTATCGCTGCCATAATTTGTGATGTGAATTTGTCCGCGGGTTGTGTCCCGGCGTGAGAAAAAAATATCCGGCGGATCGGGCTGGAAAAAGATCGAAATTTCTGGTGGCGGGATAAGTTCGATATTGTCAATGTAAAATGCTTCGAAGTCATCATCGCAGGATGCTGCTAACTCAATAGCTGCACAATCCGAATTAATTTTAAAATCCTTTTCAAAATAAGTCCAGATTTCGGTTGATTGCCCGCCAATCAAATGGATATAATCGGGATTAGCAGAATTGGTTACCCGGACTGACAGATAATCGGATTTTTCTGCATTTTGGCTGCGATAGAAAAAAGAGAGCCGCAAATGGTGACCGGTAGCTGCAGCCAATTGGCGACTGTGAATTTCATCCTGCCCTGATAATTTCAATGAATACGGATTTTCAGAATCCATAGTAAAAGACGCGGACACAAGCGGATTTCCGCGGATAATTTCCCAGGTTGAAGTATTCAGATTTTTCTGTGCGAAGCGATCGTAAATTAAATATGAAGAATTTTGAGAGAAGAGCACCGAATTGAATAAAAATAAGTGTGCGAATAACAATATTTGAATGTATCGCATAATATTTTTATAATTTCTAAAATTATATTTATGAATCCAAAATATAAAACTATTTCTCATGAAAATCAAGAAAAATTAACATTTATTTTGAGGCGATGAAAAATTTCTTGATTTTGTCAGCAATTAATCCTATCATATCTATGTATGCATGATGCCAAATCAAAATCGGAGGTTAAAAATTGTAGTTTTCATATAGTAACAATTAATTAAAAGGAGGATTAACCGTGGCAATGTTATTTACATCTGGGAGGATGACAGGAATGAATACAAGGATATTTACGGCGATGCCGTCGGATTTAATATGCCTTTGAACGTGTGCGCCGCGTCAGGATATGATGGCATGGTTCCAATAACGTGGGATCATCCTTACGGTAATTCTAACGTGCGGGAATATATTATCTATCGGAGTACAAGTTTGACCGGAGACTTTTCACCGGTCGCAACGGTCAATCTGAGTGACAGAGGTCCGCTTGGCAACTTAATGCGCGATTGGATCGATACTGACGTTGAAAATGATCAGATGTATTTATATTTAGTTCGGGCAAATCTTGGCAGCGAACTAAGCATGTCTTCGATGCCGGTTAGTGCCGTACCGAGAGCGGATCACTTCACACTTCCCAACAGTTGGGCGACAACGATCCCGACAATCGACGGACTGATCGAAGAGGACGAATGGGCAGATGCCCTTAAGCTGGGCAGTGTTAATCCACATTCTTATTTCCCGGTATATATTTCAATTAAAAATGATGAAGATCACCTCTATATTGCAGTGGATGATCACAATGATAACCTGCTCAATCCCGGGAATTTACTTGGAATATTGTTCGACAATAATAATGATGATCGATGGGATGCTTCCGCACCAAGTAGTGAAGGCACCATTACAATTACAAATTCTGCGGCATCATTCACAGGATTCTGGGGGGAATACCCGAATTCCCTGGGAGCCGATTTACCTCAAAATAATCCGCCGGGAGTCGAGAAGGGTGTGTCAATGGCGAGCGGGCGAGTGCAGTACGAAGTAGCTCTCGATCTGGCAACCAGCCCGATAAAAGCCGCACCCGGATCGGTGATTGGATTTGCAGTCTGGGTTTCCGATCCTTCGGTGGCAAACTCGTTCAAATATGGAAATTCCTTTCAAATGCCTTAT
>WJJN01000295.1 GCA_014729735.1 Candidatus Zhuqueibacterota bacterium | reverse complement strand
GCAGTGATTTATCAGAATCTGGAGGATTTGCGGGAGTTGTATGCAGATCTTCCGTGCTGTTATGCTTGTTTCTCAGGAAAATATCCCACGGGTGTTACAGAAGAAATGATCCAGGAAATCGAGCATGAAAAGTTAGGCTCCAACAGGAAATAACAATCCATCCTTGCGAAGGTTTGAACCTTCGCAAGGATTCCCCAATTTTACAGATCAGGTACCTGCGCTTCTTCCCATCTGCGTTCAAATTCATTTGTATATTGCTGGGAAATGTCTCGATTGTTAATGACGATTACATTTTCATCATTGTTTTTATTGGCATTATTTGAAAAATTGAATGAGCCTGTAACAACGGTTTTGTTATCAATTATGATCACTTTGTGATGAAACGTTCTGGGATTCCCGTCCTGTCGAACCGGCACACCGGCACGATGTAATTTGCCGAGCTCGCTATAGCTGGTTTCGCTACCGCGTAGTTCGAAAATACCTTTAACATCAATCCCTGCACGCGCACGATTCAGGATCGCATCGCCCATGCCATTATGAGTAAATGAAAACGCCATAAAACGAATGCTGTTTTGTGCACTTTCGATGATTGGTAGCAGCTTTTCGGCGACATCATCTTCAGCCGCAAAAAAGACCTGAATGTCATTTCCATTAATAGCGATTTTTTGACGGTCCGGCGTCGAAGTCGATGTGATGCCGAATTCATTCCCCTGCCACATTTCCTGAAATTCAGCTTCATAAATCATCGCCAGCTCCGGCGATTTGATGGTAATCACGTTATTATTATTTTTGAAGATCCCGTTTTGGGTGATATTAGTTGAGCCGGTCCATACGATCTCGCCATCGAAAATCCAGAATTTGTTGTGCATCAATGCGCCGCGGGCATCGTCCTTGACGGGAATACCAGCTTCCTGCAGCATTGCAAATTGACCGTGCCCGGTCTCATGATCCGCCTCCAGTCCGTGCTCGTTATCAGTCACCCACAACACTTCGACACCCCGGTGGTGGGCTTCGATGAGTGCTTCGGCGACCGGTGTTAAATTGAATTCGAATGAGGCAATGTGAATGGATTTATTCGAATTTTGAATATGATGGATCAGTTTTTCCTGAATTGAATTTCGTCCAGAGGCGGGATCATCTGTCTGCATTGGATTTGTAAAGTATACGTTCCACCAATCACCTTCAGCGACGGTCGTAGTTGGCGGCGCTTTAGGTGGTTCGGGGTGCAGGATTCTCTCTTTGGCAGTCGTAAGAAACTCATTCAGGTCCTTTGATTCACGCAGCAAATCTACCGGATTGTCGCCTGTGCGATAGTAATAGAGTCCGGAGACAGCGATGATAATTGCCAGCAGCAGTGCGAGACTTTTCCAGACGCCGGTTCTTTTTGCCTTTTTCCGTGCCATTTTCTCCTCCTTTTATAATATATCTATTCTATATTCTCTTTATAATTTCAGTGCACAGATCTCAAACTAATTATTTTTTCGGTAATCTTCTTGATCCTCGATCAGCATCCGCAGAATTAGCACCATCTTTACAGGCTCATTTGAATGTGGCAGGCGCTCTCTGAGAAAATGTCGTTGCTGCGATTTTGCCGGCAGTTCATGATTCTCGCCATAGATAATTTTCACTTGGTCGATAACCTGGTTTAACATGGATTCGTCTTCATCTCCGCTCAACGATTGTCGGTTGGCAATCCATGCGTTAATTAGACGCATCATTTTTCGAACGGCTTTTAAGCGGGTCTCAATGGCTGCATCGACGTCGGCAGTGTCGTCAAGGGTAGTGCGCTGCACGATTTTTTCGGCACAATCGGTGCCCCAGTCAATTAGCTCGGTCGCTGCAGCATCTTCGAGATCTGCGGTTAAACTTTCATTTTCTAAAATGCTTTCAATGGCGAGCTGTAAACGTTCATTCATATCCATAAATCACCCATTTAATTTACTCATCAGATATTTGCTGATTTTTTTTGGCGATGAATGAATTTAACATAAAACGAATCAAAGATTTGATTTTATGAGAGTGGTGGACGATGTGTCTGGTGCTCTTGTGAAATTTTTTTTCTGATTTTTCAACATGTCGTAGCATGTCGTAAACTGTCGTCGATGCTTTGAAGACGGTATTCATTAAATACAAGAAATCATCATCGCGGATGGTAATAGTCTTTTCAGCCGATTTCTTTACGCAGGCTGATGAATTGGATAATTTGAATTGTTTGTCGAAAACCAGGTATTCCGAACGATGATAGAGTTTCATGATCAAGTCGAGCAACTCCAGAGCAGGTCGTGCACTGGTTCCTGAAAAAATCTGCTGCCTAAAAATATCTCTCCCTCCGAATGCAGTGTAAAACGAAAAATTGCAGGCATAAAATAATAATCTTGTGTGTTAATGTCAAGTTGTTTTTGCTATTGTTTTACATTTTTGCAACAATTTCAGCATTCTGATTTTTTAAAAAATTTAAAAAAATGCTTGACTTTTAATGAAACTTTTATTATATAGATAATGTATATATAGAATGTCAATATATAAATGCTCTTTATATTTATGCTCGATATAACGAGATGCGTAAAAAATGAAACAACCGACTATCGAAATACCAACTCTGACAAAGAAATGCAATGAGTCTTTGATTCTGGCAATTCTTTATAAAGAAAAAAAGCACGGCTATCAATTGGCGCTGGAGATTGAAGAGAAAAGCGAGGGACTTTTCAAATTCAATCACGGTACGCTTTATCCGATTTTGCACAAGCTTGAAAAAGAAGGATTGATCAAAGGCTCATGGAAAAATGAAGGTCCCAAACGGAAGCGAAAATATTATTCCATCACCGAGAAGGGCAGAAAATACGTCCGGTCGCAATACGATGGCTGGCAGGCATTTTTCACTCAATTTTTTGAAATATTGGGAGAGGTAAAATGAGACGCTTCGCACAGTTATTAATCAGGATAAATGAAAAGCTCGATTTGCCGCAACCGCAGAAGTCCAAAATTTTACTGGAAATCGCCGCGGATATGGATGAACTATTCAACATTTATCTGAAGCGGGGAGAGTCGGAAGCCGATGCCATGGTAAAGATCGAAGAGAAATTTTCCATGGATGATGAGACGATCAACGAACTGATCGCTCTGCACGATTCGGGTTTCCGCAAATTTCTGGACAGGCTTTCGATGCAGGCGCAGACCCGCTGGGAGCGGTTAGTTTTACTAGTGTCATTTCTGATGATCTCGTTCGCCTGCATGCGGGCAGCCACCACAACCGATTTTCTTTCAACTGCGAGCAAATTCATTTACCCGATTATGGCAATCGGCAGCATTTCCGGTGTGCTTGCGATCCGGAAATTTTATCATCTTTATCTAAAAAAAGAGCATGAGCTGCGTACATTAAGAAAAGGACTTATTCCGTTTCTGGTATTAGCGGGATTAAGTCTGTTCACGGCTATTTTCGGATATTTCGTGGAGCTCGCGCTAACGGAAGATAAATTTCTCTGGTATGGACAATACCTTTTTTTCACGATAACGCCGCGGGTGTTCGATGTTTATGGCGGCATCATCTATTTCATTCAATGGATGATGAAAACATCTGCCATGATAATTACAGGCATCTTCGTGGCAATCGTTTCAGCAATGTTTTGGCACATCTTCCAAAATAAAGTCTCTAAAATCGAGGTTGCTGAAACTTCGATTCTATTGAAAAACTAATCTCAAATAAGGAGAACAAAAATGTTTGAACTTATCCATACAGGAGGTCCGTTTATGTTGCCGCTCGTCATTTTTCTGATCATCATTATCGCGCTGTCTGTCAAAAAAGCAATTGAACTGTTCGGCAGCAAGGACAGAAATAAAATCAAGCTGGAAAGCGGGATTAATGCGATTCTGTTTTGGGGAGCGTTGAGCGCTGTGTTTGGTTTTCTGGGGCACTATCTCGGCGTATATAATGCGATGAACGCGATTGCACACGCCGCCGATATTTCACCGGGAATCGTCGCGCTCGGATACGGCATTTCTTTGATCACCATTTTGTCCGGACTCACCATTTTCATCGTTTCGGCGCTGTTGTGGTTCGTATTCAGATGGCGATTGAAACAGATTTCAGAATAAAGTGCAAAATGGAATGGCTAAACCCTAGGGTTGTATCAAAAGTCAATTGTCATGTCATTCCGGCTGGAGCAATGCAAAATGCCGGAATCTCGTAAGTTACATTTAATCAGGAGATTCCGGGACAAGCCCCGAATGACACTAAATGAGAAAATAATACTTTCGATACAGCTCTGGGGTACTGGCAGCCATTCTTCTATTATTAAAACAGATTACTGCAAGAGGAAAATTATGTTATTCAATGCTAGATTTTTAGCGCACGGCATTTTATTCATCGCTTTCATTTTTCTGACCTTCGACGGTATTCTTACTTTGAAAACACGGTTGTATACCAGTCCGTTCGATCGAAAGCGATATGTGGAAGGCAGGAAGGCTATGTGCATGGGAATAATTTATGT
Source organism: Candidatus Zhuqueibacterota bacterium (assembly GCA_014729735.1). Taxonomy (GTDB): domain Bacteria; phylum Zhuqueibacterota; class Zhuqueibacteria; order Thermofontimicrobiales; family Thiofontviventaceae; genus Mariaggregatimicrobium. Next base: position 3,427 of record WJJN01000295.1, on the reverse strand, counting down.
GGTAGCCGGGCTATTTTGTTTAGCCGCAATTTTTCTTATACCTGTGTTCGACAGACCCTTCTAATAATTCCCGGATTTAATTATTTCAAATACGAGAAAAAGCCTGTCAGGCGGGGTATCATTGATCATCCTGACAGGCTTTTGATGCGGGATTATCTTCTTTCAATCCATCCTATAATTCCCGGCAGAATAAGCACGGTCGTTAGAAAGCAGGCGCCAACGCCGATAAAAAGCGCTGCTCCAAAAGAAGCCCAGCCGCGGAATATCGAGAAGTATAGTGAGCCGAATGCGAACATTGTTGTCAGTGATGTCAGAAAAATGGCTTTTCCGGTGCTGGCAAAAATCGTCCTGATGTGCCCCTTTCCTTCATGCCGCCAACGGTGAATGATGTGCACGCCGTCATCGATCCCGATACCGATGATGAGCGGCAAACCGATGACATTGATGAAATTTAGCTTCATTCCGACAATATGCATAACGCCCACCATCCAAAAAATACCGCAGGCTAACGGGATCATTGCCATGAGTGCATTCCGGGGGCTGCGAAAATCAAATAGCAGCAGGAAGAACACGATCACCAACGTCAATAAAATTGCATTTCTGCCGTCCCTGGCGAAAATGTCGATCAATGCAATGAATAAAGGCGCAGAGCCGGTGGCTTTCATGCTCACCAGATCGAGATCTGCGGCAAAACGGTCGAGGTAATCCTTGTCCTCCCATAAATTACCTGAAGGATAAACCGTGACCAGGTATTTGTCGCGGGAGATGTTGCTGTATCGATCTAAAATTGACACCGGCAGTTCGTTCAAATAAATTGGTTCTGTGACGCACATTTTCAAGACCGATTCCTTGAAGTGCGGCGCGAAACTGCGCTGAAATTTTGATAAACTTTCAATAACTGTTTCTTTTGAATTCGATTCGATAAACTCCAACAAGTCCTCGATAATATTTTTCGGCTGTGGATTCGCGGGATTTCCGACTATCTTTTTGCATTTATTATCCACTTTATCCTGTCCGCCTAAAAATGCCATGTCCTGCATTTCCATGACATTGAGCTGCAAGCGATTAATTTCATTTTTAAGGTGCCGTAACTCGCTTGTCTCGATTCGATTTCGGGCTACCGTTGACTTCATTTTCCGCTTAACTTCCTGAATATGGGGCAGGCGGTTTTTCTGCTGATTAAGCGAAGGTAAGTAAATGGAAATATCGTCTGTCATTGCAACTGTCGGAAGGTTTCTTGACTGTTCTGCTAATTCTCTCGATTCGCTGATACTTTCAGCGAGAATGAGTGCGTATTCCATATTCAAATCAAATTTTTCCAGTACAGTATCCTGCAATGCAATGGACGTTAAACCTTCGGGTTCGACATTCATAAAATTATGATCGAAACTAATATTAAAGGCAGACCATATCAGCAGGGCAGTGATAATTACGGAAGCGATGACTGTGAACACATATCGTTTGCCGAGCCATTCCGCAGTTCTTCCGAGAAAACGAAATGAAATATCCCGTTTTACTATCGCATCCGGATTTTGCTCACGTTTTCGGTCAACACGGCGTTCGCGAAGAACGAGCATCACCGGCAGAACGAACATTGTTGCCAGTAACACCGAAAGCAGACCGACGCCGATCACGATTCCTAATTCTCGCATACCCCGAGCTTCGCTGATCATCAGCGACAGAAAGGCGCAGGCAGTGGTGAACGCACCGGTGATAATACCTTTGGCGCTTTTCAGAAAAGTTTTCTCCAGCGATTCTGCAATGGAATCGCCGGCTGCCCGCCGTTCGGTAAATCCGGTGATCAAATGAATTGCAAAATCGATCCCAAGTCCCAGTAAAATAACGGACATCATTGCCGTCATCATATTCAACTGTCCCACCGCTAAATATGTCGCACCCATTGCCCAAACCACACCGATAAAAAGCGTCAGGATGGCAAAAACAGGAGCGATCCACATTCTGAATGAGATAATCAGCAAAATCAGAATGAATACGAAGGCGATAATCGTCGTATAGCTAAAGCTTTGCTGTGCGTAAACCTGTTCATCGTGTTCTCTGGCGATCGAACCGCTGAGCCCTGCATTTACATCAGGATAGCGTTGCAGCATATCATCTACTAGCTGCTGTACTGATTCAGCGGCGACCATCAACAGATCGCGATCCATGATTGTAAACGTAGGAACCGCTATCATTACAAGAGCCCTCTTATCATAAGAAAGCATATACGGCTCGCCCAGCAACAGCTTGTCGGCAGTCTTGCGGATTTCCTGCTCCGTTAACTCTTCAGCCTGTACTGCTTTTTGGAGTTGAATAATCAGGTTTTCAATGCCGTCAAGAAATTGCCAGGCGCCGTCCTCTTTTTCGCGGGTAGACATGGATTCCTGTTGTCCGACGTACTCCTTTTCCATCGAGTTATTTAAATTCGTGATCAACCCGCGCAAATTGGGATCAGTGAAGATATCTTTCGTATTTTTCAGATCATCTTCTTTGATCAGCATTAGCAGATGATTTCTTAGAAAATCCACCTCCGCCTTATAATCGACCCGCTGAAACAACTGGTAATCGATTCGATTTTCCAGCCCGGTTCTCTTGGATTGTAACTGTTCGATTTTTTCCTGATCCCTGTTTTCGCTCTTCAATTCTTTGATTTCGTTTTCTAACTCTTTTATCTCATCATGATATTGTTGATTCCGGGTATCATCTTTTAATTTTACAATCTCGGGTGCAAGCTCGTCGGCGAATTCTTTGATTCTATCTTCGTGCCCCTGTACTACGACAATCAAATTCGTAGCAGTGGCAAATTCTTCGATAATATTATTGAACTGAACTACGCGCGGATTCTTTTCCGGCAGTAAATCCGAAACCCGCATCGTTGTGGATAATTGATTGGCGAATGCCACGAATATAATTGTGACAATTATTATTACAACCAGCATGATTACCGGATGTGATGTGTGTAAATGAGCTAACCTTTTAAGCATTTTATCTCGCATTTCAGTAACTCCTGTACTTTTATTAGTATAGTCTCAAAAAAGCTTAATAATTAATATAGGCAGGCATCCGCCCTCGTTTGAACAGGATGCCTGCAACTGATGAGAGGCAGTTAAAAATAAACACGTGCTCTCAATAAACCACCATGCCCCTGTTCCGAAAAATACACAGTTCGTGATTTCCCGATATTTATATTTATGTATCCCATAATTTCAACATTGGAGGAAAAGGAGTAATTAAATGTTGGCACCAGCGCGATGCTTTGATCCGAAATACTATAAATGTACGATAACCCCATTTCCGTGAAATCAGTCACCGGATGTTGCACCAGGAAATAGAGCTGATCCCGGGAAATTGCTTTTTGCTCACTGGTGATCAATCGCATCCAGTCATTCAGTGTATATTCATTTTCGTCTGTTTTACCAAGCGTATTCCG
>WJJN01000001.1 GCA_014729735.1 Candidatus Zhuqueibacterota bacterium | reverse complement strand
AACCATTTTCTGCAAATTGAATTTTTGAGCCACCCGTTCCTGAGCCATTTTTCCCATTTTTTGAGCTAAAATTTTATTATTGAGCAGAAATAAAATACGGTCAGAGAGATGAGCGCTATCCCGCGGTCTCACCAGAAATCCAGTGATTCCGTCCGTAACAGCTTCGGCATTTCCGCCGACATCGGAAGCCACAACCGGTAATGATGCCGCCATTGCTTCCAGAAGAACAAACGGAAAACCTTCGAACAGCGACGGGAGAACGACAATATCCAGCGAAGGTAACAGGGTGTGAATGTCAGGACAATTCCCGGCGAATGTGAAGTATCTTTCCAGACCTTTCCGTCGGATTTTTTCTCGAAGACAACTTTTCAAATCTCCATCCCCCAGAAAAAGGAAATGACACTCCGGGCAATTTTTGATAATCCGCGGCGCGGCATTGATTAATATTTCGTGCCCCTTTTGCGGATGTAATCTGCCAATCAGAGCAATACAGGTTTTATCTTTTGGCAGGAAATCATATTTTTCCCCTGCCTTTTTTTTATATAGATGTATATCGATTGAATTATAAATAACTTTGATAGCAGGATGTTGAATTTTGAAAATATCTTGTAGCTGTCGCTTATTTTCTCTGGAGACAGCTACGATGCGATTCAGTTTTGAATATGCAAATTTAATCGACTTTTGCGTGAAATGATTTCGAAGTGCGTGTTTTGAATTTGGTGGGGTGACTAACTGGATTGTTGCAATCCGAAGCCGTACTTGTGAAAGCCATGACAGAATGATTCCGAGCCGTAGACGCGCAGGACAGGGCAACACAAAATGCACGATATCCGATTTTTTTAATTCAATATAAAGCCGAATGAAATTGGGTAGATCAAATATGTGCCGAATACGAATTCGTTTTACTGTAATATCATGATTTTTAAAATTATCGATCCATGAATCGAGTTCTTTGAATGGGGGACAGATGAGCGTCAACTCGTATCGTTCACTCATCTCGCGGCAGAGGTCGGCTAAATAACGCTCCGTGCCGCCGATAGCGTTGGTATCGATTACGAATGTTAGTTTGCGATGTGAAATTGTTCTTGACATTTATGATGTGTGAACTTATATTATCTTTGGTTTCATTGTAATACATGTCATTCTTAAAAATCGCGAAAAAATTATCAATTGTCTGAAATACCAAAAGGAGAGCCAAATGCGCCGAATTATTGCTGTGAGTTTATATTTATTCCTTCTCTTAAGTTCCACTGCTATTGCCAGGAGACCGTTACAAATGTCTGACTTTTACAGGATCAACAGCGCCGAAAGTCCTAAAATTTCTTATGATGACGAGTGGGTGGTTTATGAAGTAAGTCGCTACGATTCTGTATTGAACAAGACAGTTTCCGATATCTGGGTGTCATCGTTGAAATCAAATATCACGCGCAAGCTAACTGAGGATGGCACGAGAAACAGCCAACCCGTATGGGCGCCGAATCGCCATGTGATTGCATTCGTATCGAACAGAAGCGGCGGCAATCAAATATGGATCATGGATATCGAAACCAGAGCAACCCGTCAATTGACTTTTTTGGAAAACAGTCCCTGGGATCCGCAATGGTCCCCGGATGGAAAACACATCGCTTTTTTATCGGAAACCCAATACAAAGGTCGGAATCCCGAAGGACTATATGATATCAAAATGTATACGCATCTTCGATATCGCTGGTGGTACGACGACAACCGTTATGACGAGGGCTGGCGTTCGCATATCTTCATTACCGATGTTGACAGTGGAAACGTGCGCCAGTTAACAGACGGTGATTATTTTGATAAAGAGTTTTCCTTTTCACCCGATGGGAAAAAAATCGCATTTGTCTCTAACAGAACTGAAGATCGCGAAAATAATATCGATACCGATATCTGGATCGTGACGACGGATAGCGCAAAGGTCACAAAGGTCTTTGAAAATATTGGACCGGATTATACACCGGTCTGGTCCGAAAACGGGCGCTATCTTGCCTGGCGTTCCACTTTTCGATATAACTACGAGTCTGACAATTATGATATTATCGTAAAAGATCTGAAAAAAGATGAGACTAAAAATCTCACGAAAGAATTCGACCGAGTAGTTCGAGATTTGCAATGGCATCCGAATAGCAAGGATATTTTATTTATCGCCGGGGATGAGGGCAATTATAATTTGTATGAAGTATCGGTGAAAAAGAAGAAAGCTGAACCGGTTATAGAGCGCAATCATCGTATTCGGAGCTGGGATGTGGATTCCGAAGGGGAACACGTTGTAATGGCACGAACCGTACCGACAAGACCGGAGGAAATTTATTATGCTTCGCTTGATAAAAAAACAATGAAACGAATATCCGCTGTCAATGATGATTTATTGAATGATGTGGAATTGCAGGATGCAATTTCAGTCTGGTTCACAGGTGACATTGAGACGCCGGTACAGGGATGGTACATTACGCCTCCTGACTTTGACAAGACTAAAAAATACCCAATGATTTTGTACATCCACGGTGGTCCACAGGGGATGTATAAAAATCAGTTTGACTTCGAGTATCAGGTTACTGCTGCACAGGGCTATGTTGTGTTCTATTGTAATCCCCGGGGAAGTTTTGGCTACGGGCAGAAATTTACCGATGAAGTGAATAAAGATTACGGCGGCAGTTGTTACCGCGACATCATGAACGGTGTGGATCATATGATTTCGCTTGGTTTTATCGATGAAAATCGAATGGGAGTGACCGGGCTTTCTTTTGGCGGATGGATGACAAGCTGGATTATCGGGCATACCGACCGTTTCAAAGCCGCAGTTCCCATGGCACCGTTTGTCAATATGTTTTCATTTTATGGCACCACTGATGAACAATTCTTCCCGGAATGGGATTTTGGCGGACATCCGTATGATCCGGATACGCGAATCGTGTATGAGAAAAATAGTCCGATAAATTTTGCCTTAAACTTCAATACCCCTACGCTCATCATCCACGGCGAGAACGACTGGCGTTGTCACATTACCGAAGGGGAACAGCTCTTTACGGCGCTCAAAAAAATGGGGGTTCCCGCGGTGCTTGCCCGGGTTCCTCGTGAAGCGCATGTGTTCACAGAACCGAATCACATCGAAGCAACTATTCGAATGAAACATGATTGGTGGGAGAAATATTTAAATTAAGTGAAGTGGATATTTATACAGGATAGGCAATTTCCAAAATAAAACTTGCCTATCCTGTTAAAATACAATCAATCGAAAAAGTGCTTTAATTGTCGATCTTTTTAAAGATAATATCCTGCACTCCATATCTGTCCAGCCGGAACCCGGTGACCGCTCCGCCCTGATTCCGTATGAAAGTAATCTTCGCCCAATTTGCAGCGAATTGATCCGGCTCGAATTGGGTAAGGTCTGATGACATATCCGAAATCCTGATTTTGAGCGTGGCTTTTTTATGAGTTATTTCACACGTGTTTTCCAATTCAGCGCTGTAATATCTGCCAGTATAATCCGAAAATTCTCCTTCTTTTAGAGGGATTTCCCTGAATGACTGATAGCTCCCATAGCTTCCATAAGCGCCGCTGATTCGTTCTAACGCTATTTTCCCGCTTTTAATGGATTCCGGTTGTATCCTGAGACTGAGGTCTCTCTCATGATTGATTAGCTCAATTGGTGAGTACGGAGATGGCTCGAAAACATATTCCGGCGATTCATTTACCAGTTGATTTTCTTTTATTTCCAGAGTTAGATAGCGACCAAAATCAATGCCCACATATTTTCCGGCAAGTTTTCTCTTTAACTTATTTGTAAAAATGCTGGCAGCGATCATTTTTTTATATTCGGATGAATTTTGTACATCTGCAATGTGATCTGCCAGAAAAATATTGGCGATTT
>WJJN01000032.1 GCA_014729735.1 Candidatus Zhuqueibacterota bacterium | reverse complement strand
CATGTACGCGCTGCCCCAATCCGAAAGCACTGTGCTGTAAGTGCCCGGCTCGAACAGCTTGTATTCGATCAACAGGCGCACGTTTTTGTCCATCTGCCGGTGAATTTCATCGAGCGCTGTTCGCAGATTGCGCATCGCGCGTTGCAAATTCGCCTGCCCCGGATACTGCGAGCCATCCGGCAGCCACAAAGTCACCAGCCCAATGCCATAATCCCGGGCAATTTCTCCCGCCAGCACGGTCTGCTCGATGTAACGCTGACGCGTTTCTGCTTCATCGGCAGACAGGCTGCCGCGATAGGAGCCTTTCAGAAAATATGTCGGACTGATGGAACCGACTTTAAGCCCGCGTTCCTGCGCGGCGTCGTTCACCTGCCGGGCGATTTTGTACGAACCGCTAACTTCATCATTTGAAAAATCCCAAAGAACGTGCATTGCAACCGAATCCGTAGCGCGGGTCAGCTTATTTACAAAAGCAGCATCATCCAGTTTTTCATAAATATTTCTGGCACATGCCGGCGGCATATAACCTGCAAATCTGCCGCCACCGAATTCACCGAAAATCCAGCCCGGAATCTCGATCTTGAATTTACAAACCGCTGCAATGCATTTTTTAACTTTATCTTTACCAAACTCAGCTTCAAGGAGCTCCAATCCGGTGGAGATCATTTTTTCATTCATTCGGCATTTCCTTTTCCGAAACAACAGCTTGTTTCATATTTGATTTCAATTATAAACGAACTTTACCTTTATCCCGATGATGAACCACCAGCTCGGTTCTAATGTAATTATGAACTTTCAGACGCTTTATCTCTTTATTTTCAATCAGTTCGGCAATCATTTGGACGGCTTGTTGTCCCATTTCATAGGGGAATTGGTTTACAGTGACAAAAGGTACTCCCAATGTATGAACGATGGTATTATTTCCAAATTCAGCCAGACAAATGTCTTCGGGAATGCTTAGCCCTTTTTCCATGATAGCAACGCCTGCACCGTAGGCAACCAAACCGCCGATGCAAATCACGGCATCAGCATTATGCCCGGAATCTAAAAATTTTTTCATTCCTATATAGGAATCTGTTTTATCGATCTTGCATTCAACAACATATTCAGGACGGTAGTCAAGTCCAAGTTCCTCTAGCGCATCACGATATCCTTTGAATCTGCCTTTTGCAACGAACAAATTTTGGGTGGGACCGAGGAAAACGATATCCCGGCAGCCTTCGTTATACATGTGCTCCACCAGACTAAAGGATGCCCCCTCATCATCGATGGTGATCGCATCGAAATTCATTTCATCGACGATGCGATCATAACAAACAACAGGAATACCCCGGTCATTGATGCGTTTTAGTAGGTCATTATTGTTAGGACCGGGGACAGCGTCAATCAAAATGCCATCGACACCGAGTGCGGACAGGAATTCGAGGTTTCGTTTCTCTGTTTCCCAGTTTTCATCGTGAACCAGAATGATTGCTTCATAACCCGATATCCGGGCTTGTTCATAAATTCCTCGAGTTAATTCGGAAAAAAATGATATTCTCAAATCCGGTATCACAACACCCAGTAACTGACTTTTTTGATTGATCAAGCTGCGCGCCATAATATTGGGCTGATATCCCAATTCCTCGGCTTTTGCTTTTACGAGCGATCTTGTTTTCGGAGAAATGTCCGAACTATCTCTCAATGCTTTGGAGATAGTCGCCGGGGTTAAATTTAATATTTTTGCCAGGGTTTTTAGTGTAACTGGCTTTTTGCTCGAATCAGGCGATACATTTGAATCTATTTCCATATAATCCCTTCTACTAAATCACAACACCCTCGGATGAATATCCGGAGAAAAAAGCGCATAAAAATATAAATAGCAGTAAAACATTAGAAATAAAAGGAGTAAGCCCTTCGCAGAAGAATGTTTTCGTTTCGACTTAATCGTTTGCGAAAACCTTTAAGAAAAAAATACAAAAATATAATTCGATTGTCAAGGTCTTTTTTAAATTTTTTGGCAGAATTGTAACAAGCGGAAAGAGATAGGATAACTTTTAATTCAGGCACTATGTTTTAAATTTCAAAAAACGAATAAAATCCTTTTGATTTCAGTCCATTTTTTTAATTTATTATCAACATTCCATTTAATTCTATGGTAATAGCTACGCCCCAAATTCCCTGCCGCAGCATTTTTTATATTTCAATCCGCTTCCGCAGGGGCAGGGATCGTTTCGTCCTACCTCCAATTGTCCCGAAGCAATTGCCTGTTTAACCCGATACTGGGTCGAAGCGATTTGCTGCTCGCGTTTCCATATTTCGGCGAGAGTACGCAGGCGTTCATCTGCATATTCAAAAAATATTTTGTAGGATTGGCAGAAATAATTCAAATTCGCCTTTGTCGGATCACCCAATCGGTCTTTTGGACAATCACCATAACAAAACTGCAACCAGGTACATTGCTCGCATTCCTCCGGCAGTCGTGTTTTGATATTGCCAAATTCAGTCTGTTTTTCGGAATTCAGCATCTCTAAAATTTCGCCGTTCATGATATTCCCCAGCTTCCATTCCGGATCCACGAAAAAGTCGCAGGAATAGACATCACCATTGTGCTCCACCACGACATAGACGCCGCATGCCGGCAACAGCGTACACGCGGGCGGCTGCATGCCAACATAGCTGTAAAACACTGAATCGAAATAGCGCACCGAAGTTGTGGCAATATTGCCGTCGAAATCGTTCATCCAGAGGTCAAATATCTTGCATAGAAAACGTCCGTAATCCTCGGCAGGAACGGAAAAATAAGTCGGCTTATCAGCATCTTCCGGACTCTTTTCGAGGCAGGGAATGAACTGCATGTAATTCAATCCCAAATCTTTATGAAAATGATAAATCTCTTCCGGGAATTTTACGGAATAATCGTTGACAACGCTCAATGCATTGACTGCCACCTTGTGATCCAGCATGCGTTTGGCACTGTCATGGACTTTTTGCCAGGAGCCGCTTCCGCCCTGCATTTTGCGGTAGTGGTCATGAACATGCTCCGGTCCATCGATGGACAATCCAACCAGAAAATTGTATTTGCCAAGAAATTGACTCCAATCATTATTAATCAAAATGCCATTCGTTTGCAGCCCGTTTCCCACCGACTGCCCGCGGCCATATTTCTGTTGATATTCCACCGCTTTCTCGAAAAAGGGTAAGCCCATCAGTGTCGGTTCGCCGCCCTGCCAGCCGAAGGAGATATCGGAACCACTTTGCTGCATGACCTGGCGTACCATTTGATGCAGGATTTCATCGGACATACGGTGAACTTTCGTGTCCGGGAACAGATGTTCTTTTTCCAGATAAAAACAATATGTACATGCCATGTTGCAATCCGGTCCTGCTGGTTTCACCAGAACCGAATTCAAAGGCTTTCTATTATTTTGCATACGAATATACTTCCATTAAATCACAATCTTCAAATAACAAATTTCAAATGCGCCGGAGGATGCATCCGCCTTTGGCGTGATAAATTCAAATTTTTAAAGTCAAAATTCGAAACAGTGGCTAAGAATATCTTCGATTTAAAAATTCAAGTCATTTTTAACATACTAAATAATTTTTGAAAAACAAGCATTTTTCATTTCACAAAAATTCATGAGACATTTTCGACCACGCTAATAACCGAAAACTCCTGGTAGCACCATGCTGAGCCATGGAATATAGGTCACCAGCAGCAGTGAAACGATCATCACGATGAAAAACGGCAGCAGCGATTTCGTTATGTGCGCGATGGACGTATTGGCAATGCCGCACCCCACAAACAGCACAGAGCCCACCGGCGGCGTGCAGAGTCCGATACAGAGATTCATGATCATCATGATTCCGAAATGCAGTGGGTGCATGCCCAACTCCATCACCACGGGCAGGAAGATCGGCGTGAAAATAAGCACAGCCGGCGTCATATCCATGAATGTTCCCACCGCTAATAAAATTATATTGATAATCAGGAAAATGATGATCTTGCTATCTGTCAGCGCAATCAGCGCCGCGCTGATGTTCTGCGGAATATTTTCGTACGAAAGTATCCACGACATTGCAGATGACGTTCCGATGAGCAACATCACGATGGCTGTTGTTTCCACTGTCTTCAACAAAATATTCGGCAATTCACTCCATTTTACTTCGCGATACACAACTGCAGACAACAGCAGTGAGTATAAAACTGCCACGGCACTGGCTTCGGTAGCAGTAAAAATTCCGGCAATGATTCCTCCAATCACGATCACGATTAGCAGCAGACTGGGAATGGCATCGAGCAGTCTTTTCAACCCAATAAACAGGGACTGCCTGTCCCCAACCGGATAATTACGGATAATTGCCATGATAGCGCAAACAATCATCAGTCCCAATCCCATTAAAATGCCGGGCAGATATCCGGCGATGAATAGTGCAGCAATGGAAACGCCGCCGCTTGCCAGTGAATAAACGATCAGTACGTTGCTCGGCGGAATCAGCAAACCCGTCGTGGAACCGGTAACTGTCACTGCTGCATTGAAATTCTTGTCATAACCCTCTTTATTCATGATCGGTATCATAAAACCGCCGATTGCTGAAGTCGCGGCAACGGCAGATCCGGAGATCGCTCCGAAAAACATGCATGCCAGCACATTGACGTATGCCAGTCCGCCGGGGAACATTCCCACTACCACTTTCGCAAAATCGATTAGTCGCCGTGCAATTCCGCCACGTCCCATCAATTGTCCGGACAGAATGAAAAACGGTATTGCCAGCAGTGCGAAACTATCGATGCCGGTTGCCATTCGCTGCGCCACGGTTGTGATTGCCGGACCAGATGTAATTGTGAACAACATGGTCAAAGTGGTCGCAATCCCGATACTGAATGCGATGGGCACGCTCATTGCCAGCAAAATAACGAAACTGAAGACGAGTACAAATACGGATAATTCCATGAGGTAACTCCTTGTTATTCAATTTTCTTTCGGATGAGATTAAATAGCTTCGACTTCTGTGTGTCCCACCTCGAACTCACCTCGGATCGCTTTGATGATAAAGCCGATAGAATAATAGATGATCAAAATTCCTGAAATTGGCAACACGAGATAGACATAGCCCATTTTAATTCCCAGCGCGGGTGAAGTTTGATTCAACGTGAAAGTCAATTGCACCAGCTTTAAGCCGCCAATAACCATGATAAAAAGCGCAAACAAAATCACGAAGCTGTAGATAACAATTTCTACAACCTGTTTCCGAACTCCCCTCAGCTTGTAAGTCAGCACATCGATCCCCAGATGCGCTTTCGTGCGAAGTGCATAACTTGCTCCCAGAACCCCGATCCAGATGAGCAGAAAATTCGCCAGTTCTTCGGTGTAAGAGCTGGCATCACGTAACACAAATCTAGTGAAAACCTGCCAACTAACATCCAGCACCATCACTGCCATCAACACGATCAAAAAATTGCTCAAAATTTTATCAATCCATTTTGATAACGTTTCCATGACAAAACCTCTTGCTATTGAATATTTTGGATTTCCTGAATTAAATCATAAATCGGCGTGCCTTTATATTCTTCATACATATCCCGCACCTTTTCCCGGAATGGCGCCTTTTCGGGGCGAATAATTTCCACGCCTGCCTTTTGTACTTCTGAAAGTGCATGATCCGACGCTTCTTTCCACAGTTTTTTCTGATGCTCGACGGATTCATCTACAGCTTCCTGCAGCCACTGCTGCTGTTGCGGATTCAGTCCCTCCCAGACACGGGTCGAGATGAGCAAAATATCGGGAACAGCGGTGTGTTCATCAAGGCAGTAATAATTGCAAACCTCGTAATGCCGGGACAGATAAAAACTGGGTGGATTATTTTCAGCACCATCGACCACACCCTGCTGCAGCGCGGTGTATAATTCACCGAACGCGATGGGAGTCGCAGAGCCGCCGAGTGCCTGTACCATTTTCACAGCAGTCTGGCTTTTCATAACCCGGATCTTCAATCCCGCGAGATCATCCGGAGAATGAATCGGCACATCTTTGGTGTAGAAGCTTCTGCTGCCGGCATCATAATAACAAAGTCCTCTTAAAAAGAATTTTTGACCTGCCAGCAGAATACCTTTTCCGATGTCACTATTCAAAACCTTCCATAGATGCTCTTCACTTCGAAACACATACGGAATGCTGAAAATTTTCATTTCCGGAACAAACGATTCCAGCGGGCTGGTGGAGACTTTGGTGATCGCCAGACTTCCGATCTGGAGCAATTCGATCAACTCCCGCTCCGCTCCAAGTTGACCGCTGGGATAAATATCGATCCGCATTTTGCCGCCGGATTTTTCCGCCAGCCGTTCTGCCATATACACCATCCCCTGGTGTACCGGATGCGTCGGATCCAGCACATGCGCCAGCTTGATCACCCGCACATCGGTTTGTGTTTGACAGCCTAAAAAGAGCAGCATGATAATACTTGAAATTACTACCTTAACTCTCATCGAGCCTCTCCTTATTGGATTGTTTCATTTTTATTCATCATGTAGGTAAATTTTTCGATATCAGTATCGATCTTGTAAAAATAGGTATAGTCATCATTTCGATAATTATTAAAGATTTCATACCTGCGAATCAATTCGATTTCATCGAAATAATCCGGCAGCTTTTTATAGAGCCGGTCCAACTCGGAATTTTCCTGTAATACGAGCAACCCTGGTCGATTTTTTAAAATGCGTTTATGTTCCGTATCTTTTTTGAAAATAATATT
>WJJN01000294.1 GCA_014729735.1 Candidatus Zhuqueibacterota bacterium | reverse complement strand
TTTGGCGGCAAAGCCTGGGCAGCGATCTATGTCGGCGACAAGGCGTCTTTTGGTAAAATGCCGAAATTTCGCTACAATAATCTTTCCGGGAATGGATGGGGTGTTCTCAATGCTTCAAAGGAATTAATCGATGCCACATTAAACTGGTGGGGCGATGCGTGCGGTCCTAATGATAATTCGGACGATTCACCGCAACCTTATCTTGCTTATAATCCCAATCCTGCCGGAAGAAATGTCAGCAATATGGTGATGTATTGTCCAAACTGGGATGCATTTCCAAATGGAAATCCTGCCGGCGCTTGCCTGGAACCGGTGGCTGATTTCGAAGCCACGCCTCTGGAAGGCTTCGCACCGTTGACAGTTAAATTTACCGATCTTTCCTATTGCGGAGTTACCGACTGGTTGTGGGATTTTGGTGATGGCACTACGAGCACCGAGCAAAATCCAACGCATGTCTACGATCCACCGGTTGATCCTAAATTCACAGTATCCTTGACGGTTACGAATTACGGCGGCACCAAGACCATTACTAAAGAAAAATATATTGAAGTATGGCTGCCAATCGTTGCTGATTTTGATGCTGAACCAACAGTCGGCTACGGTCCATTAAACGTTCAGTTCGAAAACAAGTGCACAGGTACGCATAGAACGTATTTATGGGACTTTGGCGACGGTACCACCAGCGAAGGAAGAAATCCGCTGCATTGCTATGAAGAGCCGGGCGTTTACACTGTCACTCTGCATGCAAAAGGTCCGCAGGATGAAGACACTATAACAATAGAACAATTAATCGAAGTTTACGATCAATATGAACAACCCGGTCTCACCGATCTCGTGCTGATGGATGCCAGCGCCGATTGGAGTGACGCCGAGGGTTGGTCAAATGCGATTGATCGTGATACTTACGGTCGAACCGGCGCATGTAATGCCGGAAAAGAAATGCCGTGGGCAATTTTTGGTTTTGAGGATGAACTCGATCATGAAATTAATAAAGTCCGCATGATGACCGATACCGGCGAGAAGAAAAAAATAAACGACTGGGTGAAAGAATTCACAGTCATGGTTTCCACCACTGGCACGGAAGACGCGGATTTCGCTTCTGTTGGAACGTTTGAAAACGTTGGTGGCGGTTGGAATGAATTCACGTTCGATCCTGTCAATGCAAATTATGTAAAATTGGTAATTGATGAACCTCATTCAGGCTGGCGGCAGATTGGTGAATTTGAGGTATATGATAACGTGCTTATGCCCGATGTTACTGGTACAACACTAATGGCAACCTCACCGCATTATGCAAACGGCGTTGATGAAGCAGCGGTAACGATTAACGTTGCAGATAGCACAGGAATTCCAGTCTCAGGATTACCGCCGAATGCATTTCACATCAAAGTGTCTGGCTGTTGCACCGAAGTGAGTGAAGTGACCGAAACAGATGAAGCAGGCACTTATACAGCAACGATTACAGCAACTGAAGCCGGGGATCGGACAGTGGTAGCTTATGTTTATGGGAAAATCGTTGAATATTCTTCGCTCGTCGATGAGATCCCGGTGGTTATTTCATTTATCGAGCCTGAATTGACAGCAGCTTCATTACAGGTCGTGACCGGCACTGACTGCTGGCATAAAGAAGGCTGGGACAAGGCTGTGGATGGTGACACGATTTCGTATACCAGCGCCGGGGTGAAATGGAAAGATTCATATGGCATATATGAATTCACGGATCAGGAAACGAAGACAATTCAGAAATACCGGATATTAATCGATTGCGGTAATGGATGGAGGTGGCACTGGGTCACTGAAATTGAAGTGTGGATTTCCACCACCGGTATAGAAGATGATGATTTCACTCTGCTTCAAAGACGTAGCCTTACAACTACGGATTGGTCGGAATTCAGTTTCGAGCCGGTCGAAGCGAAATATATCAAATTGCGACCATTGCAACCGAAACATACATGGCGTCAGATCACGGAATTCGAGGTTTACACCATGCCTGATATGTTTGGCGGACCGCAGATCGCAAATGCCGAAAGCGAATTGAGCGCAGTGAAACCAACGGTTTATGCATTGCATCAAAACTTCCCGAACCCATTTAATCCTGAAACCACAATTAAATATCAATTGCCCGAGCCATCGGATGTTAAGCTCGAGGTTTATAACATTCGCGGTCAGTTGATTCGCACATTGATTAACGGCAGTCAATCCATGGGCGAGCATCAAATCGTCTGGAATGGAACCGATGCACATGGTGCAACTGTCGTGAGTGGTGTATATTTCTATCGCATCAGCGCAGTTGGCGAAACTGGAGAGAAATTTACGGTAACAAAAAGGATGGCACTTCTCAAATAGAAATATTTTTTAAAACGATATGTTCTATTAGCCGGATGAAAGTAATCATCCGGCTAATGGACAACAGCACAGTTTTTGTGAATATTGGTCGTGAAAATAAAATTTTACGCAAATTGACACAAATGTTAGTATGTAATGATTGCAATTTATGAAATGGGGAATTGGCTCAGGTACGACAACTACACTTCATCTTGGGGGCACTACTCCTTCAGAACTACATCCCATAACGAATTATTTTACTCAGATTGCTGCCCATATTGGGCGTGAACAGCTTTAAACAGATTCATTTTTTCTATCCAATTGATTATATAAGAAATAAAAAGAAATTTACTCAGTACGCGAAGGGAGGTGATAAGCAGAGTTAATCGATTGAACCATTTATATTTCGAGAAAGGTGGATAGAGTATTTAAATTCTCTAAATTATTCGATTAAGTAAGGAGGCAAGTGCATGAAAAAGTTCATTTTTTTATTCTTAGTTATACTTGCATTTTTCATTTCAGCAACTATGAATAATGCAAGTGCTGCAAACGTGGCTCCTATTCTTGAAGAGGGGAATCCCGATTGTGGTGATCTGCAATATTGTTCGTGTTCAATGAGTTTCAAGCCGCAGCCAGAACCCCCACCGAGCGGCACATACCCATATCCGAATGATCCCAGTAATTCGATCACAATAAATTCAGACGGTACCAATTTTAGCTGGACTTCGACGCTTCCGGTTTGTTGTGTGATCGTAAAGGGGGGACCGAATGCGAACGTTTATGTTTATGACCCAAAATCTTATGGGGACAACGATTTACACGCTCCAACCAATCCGAATAACGGCAGACTATACGAAATAAGTCATATTGAGTTTTGCTATGACGAGGCTCAACAACTAGATGAAAAAATGAAATTGACCAGCATGTGCCACACAGGCGATGTCGGGACAATGCGTTTGAGAAATCCGAATGATCACGATATAGAGGCGACCTGGCAGTTGTACGGAAGTTCAACAGGCGGAACCGTTACCGCGCTGGCGAATTCGGATACATTTTTCGACGTACCCTGGCCCGGCACAATCGTCGTTAATTATATGCTGAATGGTTCTCAGGAACAAACGACGAAAGCTCAGAACAATACCGAGTGTGAGCCACCGGACGAAAAAATGAAATTGACCAGCATGTGCCACACAGGCGATGTCGGGACAATGCGCTTGAGAAATCCGAATGATCACGATATCGAGGCGAGCTGGCAGTTGTACGGAAGTTCAACGGGCGGAACCGTTACCGCGCTGGCGAATTCGGATACATTTTTTGATGTACCTTGGCCCGGCACAATCGTCGTTAAATATATGCTGAATGGTTCTCAGGAACAAACGACAAAAGCTCAAAACAACACTGAATGTGAGCCACAGACAACCTCAATCGAAGTAGAAAAATCAGCGGACGCTGAAGTAACACGCACCTGGGATTGGACGATCGAAAAGAGTGTTTATCCTGAAACCTGGGATCTGTTTGCAGGCGACCAGGGGACGTCGAAGTTTACGGTCACCGTCACCAAAACCGGGTACAACGATGTTGTGACCGTTTCGGGACAGATCTGCGTTTCGAATACCGGTCAGATTGCGACGGAGAATCTGTCCATTTTCGATCATGTTCAGTATTCCACTGGCGGTAGCTGGATGGACGTGACCGGAGCA
>WJJN01000293.1 GCA_014729735.1 Candidatus Zhuqueibacterota bacterium | reverse complement strand
GATCTGTGACGCGTATCCGCTGAATTCCTGCCCCAGCCGGATAGGAACAGCGTCCTGCAGGTGCGTGCGGGCGATCTTCACAATATCATCGAATTCGCGTGCTTTTTTTTGCAGCGAATTTAGCAGCATTTTCAACGCGGGTAACAACTCCTGCTGGATGCCGATCAGTGACGAAATGTGGATCGCAGTTGGAATGACATCATTACTCGACTGTCCTTTGTTAACATGATCGTTCGGGTGCACCGGCTCTTTGCTGCCGATGTCGCCGCCTAAAATTTCGATTGCGCGGTTTGCGATAATTTCATTAGCATTCATATTGGTCGATGTGCCGGACCCGGTTTGATACACATCGACCACAAAGTCGAGATCGTGTTTACCGGCAATTACTTCATCCGCTGTCTGAATGATAGCCTCGGCGAGTTTTGTATCCAGCAGTCCCAGCTCGCGGTTTGTAACTGCCGCTGCCTTTTTTATAATTCCAAGTGCGTGAATGAATTCCCGCGGCATCCGCTTTCCGCTGATGGGAAAGTTATCTTTTGCCCGCTGAGTTTGCGCTCCGTAATACGCATCTTCCGGAACATTCACATCACCAAGTGAATCGGTTTCTATTCTATAATTTTCCATATTGTCATCTTCGATAATTATAGTTATTTTCTTAAATTAATACAAATTAATTCTAATTGTCAAGCGATTTATTGTGAATTTGCTTGACATTATTGGAATTAATGTTTAAATTGATAACTTTCAAAGGATAATGGTGTTTATTAATGACTCAGAAGAATTCTGAAAACAGATATCACCTCAAACTTGCGAATATCTCCAAACGATTCGGCAGGACACTGCTTTTCAAGAAGTTATCGCTTGAAGTCAGTTCCGGTGAGATAGCGGCTGTTGTTGGTTGGAATGGCTCTGGCAAGAGCACACTGCTTCGAATTATTGCCGGATTGATTCGCCCGACTCGTGGGGAAATTGAATATCATGAGAACGGAAATCAAATCAATGCCGATGAGAGGCGCAATTATATCGGTATGGTCGCTCCGGCACTTGCGTTGTACGATGAATTGAGTGCGATCGAGAATCTGGAATTTTTAGCTCAGGTGCGCGGATTAAAAATTATTAGGGAGCGATATTATTCGCTGCTCGAGCAACTCGGTTTGAAAGGCTGGGAGAACGCGAATTACGGAATTTATTCTTCCGGAATGAAACAACGGCTTAAAATTGCACAGGCAGTTTTGCATAATCCGCCGCTTTTGTTGCTGGACGAACCATTCAATAATCTGGATACGAAAGGAATCGATGCGGTGGATAAGATCATTCACGAGCAGAAAAAGCGGGCGATAACAATCATTGCGTCGAACGAACAACGAGAAATCGATTATGCAGACAGGATTATTAACTTATCTGAATGAAGCAAAAGCCATCTGGCTGCGGGACATGAAAAGCGAGCTACGCACGCGTTATGCGATGAATGCGATTTTGATGTTCGCTTTCACGACGCTGATCGCCGTCAGCTTTTCGCTGGGATCGTTTCGAATTTCGGATAGCGACAAGCCATTTATCTACGCTGCACTGCTATGGATCATTCTGATTTTTTCCGCGCTTTCCGGATTGGCGAGAATTTTTGTAAAGGAAGAAGAAGCACACACCATCGATATTCTGAAGTTATCTGCCCGACCGCAATCAATTTTTCTGGGAAAGCTGATTTTCAACCTGACTCTGCTGGGGATTCTCGGTGCGTTGCTGGTGCCTGCATTCATCGTTTTAATGGGTTATCGCATTGCAAGTCCCTTGTACTTTGTCGCCGTGGTGTTGTTTGCATCGCTCGGTCTCGGTGCCGGAACCACGATCGTCGCAGCAATGATTGCCCGTGCCAGTGTTCGTGGCGCGTTGTTTTCTGCAGTCTCTTTTCCTCTCCTGTTCCCGCTAATGATCACCGCAATTAAGGGTTGCGAGAAGGCAGCCATTCAAACAACAGTCGCTGGTTGGAATGAAGTAAACATCTGTATCGCTTATCTCGTGATCATGATTACTCTTTCGTTGTTCCTTTTTCCTGTGATTTGGGAAGAATAAAAAGCCGAGGCAAATATTCCAGACATCCCAAGATTTCATTTTGTCATTCTGAATGCGATGTCTTTTTGGCGCATCAAGAATCTTATACCCCAAAATTTAATAAAGACATATGGGATCTATCAATAAGACCGATGCACTCTGAACCATATCATAACCAGCCGTTTCCCTTATACCATATATATGTGCTCCGAACTCCTTCTGCCAGTGAAATTTTCGGTACAAAATTCAGGTCCTGTTTTGCTTTTGCATTATCCACCAGCCAGAAATCTTGTTTCATCTCGCGGGCTTTATCTTTATTGACCAGTGCCACGGAATTATTGAAGTGTGCAATTAATTCACTCAACTGTGCATAGATATCGATAGCAAATGCCGGGATTTTTATTGTCATCGCCTTTTTGTGCATTGCAGTTTCAATCTCTTTAAGAAAATCCAGTACAGTCACGATTTCCTCGTTTGCCATAAAGTAAATTTCGCCGTCCGAAACGCTGCTGCGACTCGCCAGATAAATGCCCTTTACTAAATCTCTGACATGGATCAAACTGAGATATTTCGATTTGAAACCAAGCTGTGGTTTGATGCGCCGGTTCACGAATTGAAACATCTCAAAAATATCACCGTCCCGGGGTCCATAGACAGAAGGCGGACGGATGATTGTTACAGGAATTTGATTTTTTGCATTCAAGACAGCCAATTCGGCGTGATATTTGCTCTTACCATATATCGAAATCGGCGCCGGAGGATCAGTTTCGGTTAACTTGCGTTTTCCCGCACTCGGACCAGCGGCTGCCTGGCTTGATACAAATATGAATTTTAGAATATCGCTGTTATATTTGAGACATGTATCAATTAGATTTTGAGTGCCCTGGACATTAATATGCATAAATTCCTCTTCCGTTCGGGCGCGCAGTGTTCCGCCGAGATGAAAAACAAAATCGATTCCATTTATAGCGTGACTTAATGAGTCGCAGTGCGTTATATCGCCATAAATAAATGTTACTGGCAATTGTTTTATCCAGCGAAGGTTGCTTGTTTTTCTGACGAGGCATCTGACTTCATGGTTGTTTTTCAATAATGTTTCAATAAGATGGCTTCCGATGAAGCCGTTGCTTCCGGTGACGAGCGAAATCATTTAGAATCTTTCTAAATTTTAATAAATGTGAGATTATTTAAAAAATTTCTTGACTTTTTCAAATAAATGATTATTTTATTAATGATAGACTGAAACCTCACGGAGAATTTAATGAAAAAAGCGATACATCTTTTTCTGATTTTATTCCTGTCTTATTCTCTCTTGATGGCTGGAGCAGTGATCGTTGACTTCAAAGCCGAACCTGGCAAAAACAAGGTTGTATTGAAATGGTCGACACTGAGTGAATCCAATTGCAAAGAATTCGAAATCCAGAGAGGTTTGGACAAGACAAATTTCCAGAAAATTGGCGCTGTTGACGCACAGGGTAATTCAGCCGACAAAAAAGAATATACCTACGAAGACAAAACCGTTTTCAAAGCCACGTCAAATACATTTTATTATCGCATCAAAATTATAAATAAAGACGCTTCCGAATCAATGTTTGATGAGGTTGTCGTAGTAACCCCATCCGTGTCCGGTGTGCAGCATACATGGGGGAGCATTAAAGCACTGTTTCGCTAATACCTTTGCCAACCACACCGTAAGAAAGTTGTCCGCATGCAGCGTTAATATCCACACCTCTGCTACGTCTTACAGAAATCACGACATTCATATTTAAAAATGGTTGTATAAAATCATCGATCGCATTTTCCGCCGATTGACGATAATTTTCATCCGTTTCGTTATAGGGAATTATATTTATCTTGCAGGGCAAATCATGGATTAGTTTTTGAAGCGCTTCGGCATCCATACGCCTGTCATTCAATCCCCGAATGAGCACATATTCAAAAGTAACCCGTCTTCTTGTCTTATTGAAATAATATCTGGCAGCATTGATCAACTCGCGGACAGGATATTTATTGTTCACCGGCATCAGGAGGCTGCGTATATCATTATCTGCGGAATTCAAGGAGATCGCCAGCTTGTACTTTCGATCTTCATCCGCAAACTGCTTGATCGCCGGGATGATGCCGCTGGTGGAAATCGTAATTTTACGCTTACCGATTGCAAAACATCTGTCATTTGAAATGATATCGCATGCATTTAGCACATTTTCATAATTCAGAAACGGCTCACCCATTCCCATAATGACGACGTTTGTCAAATCTTCATCAAAATAACGACTGATGAAAAGCAGTTGATCTACAATTTCGGCAACTTCCAGATTACGCTTGAATCCCATTTTGCCAGTTGCACAGAAATCACAATTCAGCGCACAACCGACCTGCGATGACAGGCAGACCGTCCGGCGCTTATTTTCGATCATGAAAACGCTTTCGATGCATAGTCCGTCTGTTAATCGAAACAAAAATTTATGTGTAAAATTATCCTGGCTTGAAACCAGCTTTTCTAACGAAACTGTTCCAATCGAAAAATTTTCTTTCAATTTATTCCGAAAAGCTTTTGAAATATTTGTCATATCATCGAAGCCGGAAACCCGCTTTTTGTAAATCCAGTCCAATAGCTGATCTGCCCGAAATCGGGATTCCCCCATCTCGACCATCAATTGCTCCAACTCAGTGGGATTTAAGCCGATTAAATTTTTATGTTTCATTTACGATTCCGTTTCCAAAATTACTATTAAGTAAGGAAATTTACAATTTTAATAATTTTATGCAAGTAAAATATTGAATTTTACTCAAAAATTTTATATATTCATTCATCTGGAAACTATGATGACGATGATTCATATAATTACATTAAAACACGAAATAGCGATTGCACGACGGAGGTTTTATGACGAAGGAAGGGACGCAAATGAATGATCTTGAGATTGTTGATGAACTAAAAACAGCACATGATAAAATCATCACGGAAATCGGAAAGGTTATTGTTGGTCAGAAAAAAGTTATAAATGAATTACTTATTGGTTTGCTTTCACGAGGTCACTGTCTTTTAATTGGCGTCCCGGGGTTGGCAAAAACATTATTAATCAGCACGCTGGCGAATGTACTGAATTTGAAATTTAACCGAATTCAGTTCACACCCGATCTGATGCCATCGGATATCACCGGTACCGAACTCATCGAAGATGATATGACCACCGGCAGAAAGTCATTTAAATTTGTAAAAGGTCCGGTTTTTGCCAATATAATTCTTGCGGATGAAATCAACAGAACACCCCCTAAAACCCAGGCTGCGTTATTGCAGGCGATGCAAGAACACGAGGTGACGGCTGCCGGAGAAACCTACCGGCTGGAAGAGCCGTTTTTCGTTTTAGCCACGCAAAATCCCATCGAGCAGGAAGGAACTTACCCCCTTCCCGAAGCGCAGCTCGACCGGTTTATGTTTAATCTGTGGGTCGATTACCCCTCTTCGGAGGAAGAAGAAATGATAGTCAAGTCCACGACCAGCGCTTATCTTCCAAAACTGGAAGTTATTTTAGATAAGGAAGAAATCCTTCAGTTGCAGGATCTGGTGCGACGTGTGCCGGTATCCGATAATGTGGTGAATTATGCCGTGAATCTCGTGCGCAAAACACGTCCGAATTACGATGGCGCTCCGAATTACATCCAGGATTGGATCAGTTGGGGAGCCGGACCGCGAGCGTCGCAATACCTGATATTGGGTGCCAAGACCCGCTGCATTCTGGAAGGTCGTCCTACACCGGAAATTGATGATATTCATGCAGTCGCCAAACCGGTGCTACGCCACAGGCTCGTCACAAATTTCAACGCCGAAGCAGATGGCGTGACAACAGTGGACATAATCGAAAAACTGATCGAAAATTCAAAATAATGCCAGCAGAAGATTATCGTAAATATTTGAAGCCGGAGATCATTTCCAAATTGAAATCCATGGAAATGCGCGCCCGGATGGTGGTGGAAGGATTTATCGCCGGACTCCACAAAAGCCCGTATCACGGTTTCAGCGTTGAATTCGCCGAACACCGGCAGTACATGCCCGGTGATGAGATAAAACACATCGACTGGAAAGTATTCGGCAAAACGGATCGATTTTATGTCAAGCAATTCGAAGAAGAAACGAATTTGAAATCGTATTTGCTGCTGGACGCATCCGCATCCATGGGATATTCATCAAATGGCATCAATAAACTTCAGTATGCTTCTTATTTGGCCGCGGCGTTAACTTATTTGATGATCAAACAACGGGATGCAGTGGGATTATTGACATTCGATCACAAGATCAGAAAATATTTGCCTCCTCGGTCAATTAAATCGTATCTGCATTTGATATTGCAGGAATTTGAAAGACTCGAAAGCGCTGAAGTCACCGATGTGTCAAGCACCTTTCATGAAATGGCGGAGCGGATAGATCGTCGCGGGCTGGTGGTGATTCTATCCGACCTGTATGATGATCCGGAAAAGATCATGCTCGCGCTAAAACATTTTCGCCACAAGAAGCACGAGGTCATTGTATTTCACATTCTCGATCCGCTTGAAATCAGTTTTAATTTTAAAAAAGAAGCAGTTTTCAAAGATCTGGAAACAGGCGAAGAAATTGCCACGCAACCCTGGCATATTCAGAGGGAGTATCAGGAAAAAGTAAGTCGATTCATCGATAATTATAAAAGACAATGCCGTCAAAATCAAATCGATTATGTACTCATCAACACGGATATGGATTTTGACCGGGCATTGATCGAATATATGATTAAGCGTAAACGAATTGGTGGGTAAAACGATGGATATAAAGAAGTCGATATCAATTCGAATAGCTCTTGCAATTATTCTACTTGTATCATTTGATGCAAAAATATTTTGTGATACCCCGGATTCACAATTGAGGCAGATGGTCGTTTCGATTCAGGGGCTTGGTAATGATGAAATCGAGCTACTTTCGCAATCTTTATTGACCCATTTCGAACCGCTGTCGCAAAATCAGTCAATTACACCTGAAATTCTGGAAAGCATCAAAAGCGTGGTCTCCGCAGGAATTTTTGAAGAAGCATCTTATAACAATATTGGTGACGTTGCTTATAAAGTATATCAGGCGGAAATGAACAATGCTCCCGCGGAATATGTCGAAGATCTGGCACTCATCGGGTTTTCTCACCATATGTCAGCGGATCAACTGGAATTCGCCGCAAAATCGCTGGGAGAATTGATCGATCATGATGTTGATCCGGTGGTGATCGAGGAAATTATTTCCTATGGCATTTACAACAACTGGAGCGGGAAAGCGATTGCCGCGGTCAGCGACGGCATTATTCGCGGAGTCGATAATGATTTGAACAGCCGGAAACTAACGCTGGCGCTCATTATCAGTGTCGATCAGAATATCGATGACAGAGAACTAGCGGCTATAGTCGATGAAAATATCGAGTACATCGAAAAAATCGATTCCCAGCCACACGTGGAGCCGGAATCTGAAAAAGTAGCATACGCTTTTTTGCAAAAAGCAATTTCCCATAATGTTCCTCGCCGGATTTCCGAAGAATTGTATTTCATTTCGCTGAGGGAAAAGTGGTCTGCCAAATTGATCACTGCTGTATTCGAAGGCATCATAAGAGGACATGAGCAGGGATTATCACCAGAGAAATTGGCGACGTCGATTATCGTGCGCGTCGCACAAGGTGCTACAGAAATCAATCCGCAAAAACTCGTCAGCGAAGAAATAAAATACGTACATCAGTTAGAGCGGAAGAAGGTCGAGCTGCTCCGCAAAGATCAACGAAAATTCAAACGCCAGCCTGAACCGGTTCAACAACGTGATGATTCATATATTTCAACCGGATCAAAAACAACTGAAATGGATGATAAACATTTCACCTATTATCGACAAGCGGATCGAAATCAGCTCAATCACGAATTAATGGAGCAACGCATCCGGGATTTTTTAGGTCCGCCTGCAACTCCATATCGTTGGGGCGGGACCAGTATTCGCGGTGTCGATTGTTCGGGATTTGTACAGGCAGTATACTTTTCCCAGGGCATTTACCTGCCGCGCATAAGTCGCAGGCAGGTGTATATCGGGCATCAGGTGGCAGTGAACGAATTAAAATTCGGAGACTTGCTGTTTTTTAGCAAATATTTTAACAACTACATCACGCATGTTGGTATATATCTAGGCAATGGAAGATTCGTACATGCAAGTTGTAGTAAGGGCGTTGTAATATCATCATTAGCAAATAAATATTATCGCCACCGTTTTCGCGTGGCAAAGCGAGTAGTTGGCTAATAACCTCTGCAACATCATCCAAAGATTCATTCCTGTGCAACTCAGGGTAAGCAGTTACAAATTTGTATGAAATAACTCCAAAATTAGATTTTTTTTCTTAATATGAAACGATTTGCCGGGTTTCCAAGACATGAAATATCAGTGAATTAAAGGATTCCTGTTCAGTGATTGGCAAAAATTATCCAGTCATGTCTCAAAATGAAGCAATTTGTTTAGTGTTAGCTTTCTATATATCAATAAGTAAACTAAATGTAAAACTTATAACTCGTTGATTATTATCTTATTATAATATCATTCAAATTACAAGCTAATTTTGGCGACGTGGCACAATAATTGTTTAATAAGAGAATAATTATCAAAATGTAAATAAGATATGTAAATGTATTTCGATAAGTATTATTAATACAGCAATTTAATTCCTATTATACACTTTTAATATATCAATTGCCTTTCATACGTTCTAAAATATCTGAACTATAGAATAAATTTGTTAGGATTTTTGTATGCTTAAAAAAGTATTATTCCCCCTGCTTTTGTTTTTGCTCTGCATAACGCATCAGTTGTTTCCACAAATAGGCATGCAAGGCGGAAGAGGACTGATGAGGATTTTGTCTGCGAATGTCATTACTCCGACTGATTTGTACGTTAGCAGTAATTTTTCAACATACTTTGAAAAAGTAGGTCCGGAGCAATTAGCGAAATTTTATTCAATGAATTTAAGTGCCACTTACGGATTATCCAAAAATTTTGAATTTAGTCTGAATTTCATTCCTTACCAGGATGATCAAAAGCATATAATTGGACGCATGGGAAATTCGCAATTCGCGATAAAGTACCGAATGCCGTTCTCTGGCAGATATTTTCAACTCGGCATCCTCGGATTTTTCAAGTTTCCAACAGCTCAGGAAAATAATGTGCCCTACGAGGTTTTTTATACAAAGGACAGCGCATGGGGCGGTCGAATGCTATTTAGTTTTAATTTAAGTAAATTGATTTCCCAGTCATTACTAAAACTGCACTTAAATCTGGGGTATTACGATCATAGCATTAATGATACTTATTTTAAATCCGAGATTGATCAAATGCTGATGGGGATCGGATTTGTTATTCCGATAAGATCCTCTCAGATTTTTATGGAATACAGCGGAGAGCTGTTCATTAATAAGCAGGACTCTGTATCTTTCAATGAAAATTCAAATCGTATTACAGCCGGCATCAAATTTTTAGGACCATTCAATGCGACTATTGATCTGGCAGCAGATGTTTCATTATCCAAGCGAAACAAATTAGCAGAAATAAGTACGTTTCATAAAAATTATGCAAAATGGAGGATTTGGGTCGGAGTAGCCTATCGTTTTTCATTTTATAAATATTTTGATAAAAGTGCGAAACTGGCGCGGCAGAGAGAGGAACAGGAGCGAAGAAAACTGGAACGGATCAAGAATCGACGAAGAAAAGCCACAATCGAAATGCAGAAAATGCGAGAAATACTCAAGAAGAAGAATCGCGATAAAGAGAAAAATATGGAATAGTGACTATTATGAGAAAAGCTTCAAATGTAGTTTGGATGATATTGCTAACTTCTCTGCTAACGACTTTTGTTATCTCGTTTGCGGCTGCTCAGGAAAATGCAGTACAGCAAAAATTAAGGGAATCTGGTGTAAAACACGATGACAGGGATATTCGGATCATTAAAACCGCTGCTAAGCAAATTTACAGGCAGGCTGTTGAGCTGTATGAAGAAGGTTCTTATTGGAAGTGCTGCCGGGAATTAATTATTTTAATGGACTTTTATACTGATTTTGAAAAAATGGATGGTGTCATTTTCCATATCGCAGAGTGCTTGTATGAGGAAGAATTGAATGAAGCCGCAGTAAAGATGTACAAATATCTATTAAAAAATTATCCGAAGAGTGAGTATTTTCCAAAAGCACTATTTGGAATCGAGAAAGTAAATTATAACGCTGAAAAATATAAGGAAACATTATCAGTTTATTATCAAATATTAAAACTTGTAACTGACCAAGAAATCTTGAATGCAGCTCGTTATTTTGCCGGGCAAAGTCATTATTATTTGAAAAATCATGACACGGCACTAGAAATACTCAAGCAGATCAGCAACAATACCAAATATTATGATGGAGCCCTCTACACGACTGCATTAATTTACTTACGGAAAAAATCGATACCAATTGCCATAGACTATTTTTCAAAAATAATTTCACTACCTATCATCAGCGGAGAGAGACGGCGTATTGTAGACGATTCGAGACTGACTCTTGGGTATATTTATTACGAACTAGGTCTTTACAGAGAGGCGCGTGAGCTGTTTTGGGACATTTCAGAACGTCATGAAAATTACCAGGACGCATTGCTGGCTTTGGGCTGGGCGAATTTAAAAATGGAAAATTATGAGGAAACGATTGAACCTTTATTGAAATTAATCGATTTCTTCCCTGAAAGTGCGAATGCGGAAGAATCCTATTTTTTATTGGGACAGGCTTATATCGCTCTCAAAGAGTACGATAAGGCAATTCGTGCTTATAAAACAATTGTAGATTTATTTCCGAATAAATTACAAAATGTCAGTATTATAAAAAAAGTGAATAACAGCCTTGAAGTTGAGCAATCGAAAATCGAAGAATTGAAGGTGCAGTTATTAATTCAGGAATCGAAACTACTTACGACATTGCCACTTGCTCAGCCCGGGGATAAATCAGAGAATTATCTGGTGAAAGAGCACAAAAAGATTGAAAATTTTCGGGAGAATTTGATAACGAATCTGTTGAGAGAACGTGATAATCTTATTTTTATGAAGAATCAGATTGATCGGTTGAAGAAGGTTGCGGAACGAAAGGAGAAACGAAAGGACTGGAGAGGGTATGCAGAATACGGGATTTCACGAGCACTCTTCCTGAAGGAAATGGAAATGAAAGCCAATTAATTGGAAACAGGGATATGAATTTAATTCACAAAAATATTGTTTATTTTCTGATTCTCGGTTTCGCGTTCTCCGCCGGCTTCGCGCAAACGAATCAGGAAATAACTGAAGCGTATGAGGATTTGGATGAGGAAGGGATCGATGAGACAATAGCACACCATGAAGAAATTATCGCAAAATATCCGGAAGAAGTTTTTATTCCGAATATTATGTTTGAGTTGGCGGAATTGTATGTCAGCAAGGCTGATATTGAATTTAAACGAAGCATGACGCAGTATGAGGCTGATCTGAAAAAGTATGAGAACGGTGAGTTATCGATCGAGCCCATAATGCCGCAGGTCAGTTTTAAAAAAAGCATCGAAATTTGTTATAAATTGCTGGAAAAGTATCCGCAAACAGAATATCGTGATAAAGTTATTTATCGATTGGCAATGTGTCATTTGGATGAAGGGAATCAACAGAAAGCAAAGGATTATTTTCAGAAACTGGTGTATGAATGTCCTCAAAGCCCAAAAATATCAGAGGCGCATTTCCGGCTTGGTGAATTCTATTTCAATGAGCGGGAATTCAATCAAGCAATCGATCATTATAAAGAACTTCTGGATAACTGGGACGATCCATTCTTCAACATGGCGCTTTATAAATTGGGTTGGGCTTACTTTAATATTAATGATTATTCAAATTCTGTAAGCACCTATATTTACTTAATCAGTGATATTAAACTCCTGGAGGAGCTGGATACAGAGCTGCTTGGAAAGACAAAGGCTGATGTGAAAAACGAGGCAATCGAATATATTGCCCATTCACTGACAGAATACGGCGGACCGGAGTTAGCCAAAAGCATATTGAAGAGCAAGATTATCCAGGAATATGCAATTTCTATTCTCGAAAAAATGGGTGAAATCTACAAGAAACGAAATTATTACGAAGAAGCGATAGATACATATAACGTCGTTCTGGAGCTGTATCCGTTTTATCCATATGCACCGAATATCCAGAAGCAGATAATCGAATGCTATGAAAAAGACATGAAGGAAGAGAAAGTATTCGAGGAAAAGGAAGAATTTGTTGAAAAATATGGTCCGGATAGCAAATGGATGGCGCAATATCCGGATGGAAAAATTCGAAACGAAGCATTGACCCAGGTTCAGGAAAAGCTGTTTTCTCTGGGGACCTATTATCAATCGAAAGCACAGGAAAAGAACCGTGACCGTGAATATCGCATCGCGATCGACAAGTACAATGAATATCTGAGACGGTTCAAAAGCAGCCCTATTTCCTATAAAGTGAATTATTATCTTGCGGAATGTTATTATGAAATCGAGGATTTCGATCATGCTGCAGATGAATATTTTCAGGTGATGAGAGCTTATGGAGAGAATGAGTTTCAGGAAGTAGCAGCATACAATCGAATTATTTCGAATTATAATATTTTAAAATCGAATCCGGAGGCGGACTCGCTGACTTTTTATCTTGAAGGCTTTTTGGGAGATAAAACCGCTTTGCCGCAGCCAATAAAGGTTGGGCACGAAGCACAGGCAAATTTGATAAAATCTTGTAATGATTATTTCCTGCTTTTTCCCAATAACGAAAAGATTGTTGAAGTGCTCATGAAATACGGAGAAGTACTTTACGACTTGAATAAGTGGGATTTGGCGGTCCGGGTGTATGCTCATATTGGTAATGATGAAAATTACAAAAACCATCCCTTCTATGGGAAAGCTCTGAACATGCTCGCGCAGTGTCTTTTCAAATTGAAACGATATGATGAAGCTGAGGTATGGTATGACCGCCTGGCACAGGTTTACCCGGATTCCACATCTTTGATCAAAAAGTCCAGGAAGATGATTGCAACTGCGAATTTCAAAAAAGCCGAAGCAATGAATAATGATGGCAAGGAAGCCACAGCAGCCGCAGAATTTTTGAAGCTGGCTTTTATCAGTAAAGATATTGATGTTGCCAAAGCTTCGATTTTTGAAGCGGCGTCATATTTTGAACGCGTGGGCGAAAACGAGAAAGCCGTCAAGGCGTACGAGCGAATGATCGAAGAACAACCCGAGCTTGCGTTTATCGACGAGTTGATTATGAAGGCGGGTTTACTTCGGGAGCGCATGGGGGACTGGCTTAAAGCATCGGACCATTATCTGAACTTGTCGAATAATCACAGACAATCAAAGTATGCATCCATGGCTTTGTATAATGCAGCTAATTGTTTCGAAAATATGAGTTTGTGGCATCGTTGCAAGGAAGTGTTTACTCAATATTTGAACCGCTATTCCGATGAACACCCGGATCATTATATCGAGGCACAGTATAAGTTAGGCGAAATATTACACCTGCGGATTAATGACCCGAAAGCAGCAATCCCGGAATACCGCAAGACGATAAAAAAATTTGATGAATTTAAGCGTCACGGGATCGAGTCAGACGAATATTTGGTAGCCAAAGCACAATACATGATTGCGGAGATAGGCTTCGAAGAATACAAAAAGATCCGAATTACGCCGCCGTTGCAACAGTCACTGAAGAGAAAACAAACGGCTCTTTCAAATGTCTTGAAAACATATATCGAAACCGGCAAATACAAAGTAGCGGACTGGACGACGGCTTCTTTGTATAAAGCAGGCTTGACTTTCGAAGAAT
The DNA here is from genome assembly GCA_014729735.1 of Candidatus Zhuqueibacterota bacterium. Classification (GTDB taxonomy): domain Bacteria; phylum Zhuqueibacterota; class Zhuqueibacteria; order Thermofontimicrobiales; family Thiofontviventaceae; genus Mariaggregatimicrobium. Next base: position 14,870 of record WJJN01000293.1, on the reverse strand, counting down.
TATGCGAATCAATTTTAACCTCACCTGCTCCGGCTAATTTGACTGAAGAAAAAATAGATGAATATTATGACAACCTGAATAAACAGTTGGTTCTGCCATTCAAACAAAAGGCGCTTGAATTTTACAAATCAAATCTGGAAAATGCATTGAATAATAATATATCAAATGAATGGACCGAGAAAAGTAAGGAACGCGCCCAGGCACTCATTGCCGAATTGGGCATTGGGGGAAAGCGATATAATATGCGTTCGGCTTCAACAAAAAAGACAAATTATATTTCTAACACAAACGGAGGTGGTTCGTAATGCGAAAATTCCTGATTTCATTTTTCATACTATTACTGTTCGCGACTTATTCGTTTGGCGCAGAAAGTGCAAATCCTGCAAATCAGAATCAGGATAAAGATAATGCTCAAAAATCGACAGTGACAAATAAGGCGATGAAAGTCTTTTTAGATAAGATTGAAGTGTACGGGAGGATTGCAAAACCTCAAACGGTTTTTATCATTCCGGGTTCGGATCCGCGGGTAAACGGAATTCGAATTGAACGTCGCTTTTTTAGTGATATGTTTCGCAAAGTGGAAAAGAGCACGCTCAGAAAAGAAAAAATAAAGGATTTACGTAACAATGATCATTTGCTGTGGTAAATTTAATTCAAATTATTATTCTAATACGGACACGTTATTTAAGGAGGCATCGAATTGGACTTTGTAGTTAATGCATTCAGATCGGGTGGACCATTTATGTACGTCATTTTATTTGTGATGATCGGGGGATTTGCAATTATGATTGAACGAAGTATCTTTATTTTATTCAGAAATAGAATCGATACGACTGCTTTTGTAAATCGAATATTGGAATTTATACAACGGGAAAACATTTCCAATGCAATTGAGTTTTGCGGTATGTCTTCGGCAGCGCTTCCCCGAATTACCCGTGCAGGATTAGCTGAATATGGCAAAGGCGATGCGGATATTCAGAATGCATTCGAGTTAGCTGCAATGTCCGAAATTCCGAAATTGGAGAAAAGGACGAATTACCTCGCCACAATTGCTAATGTTTCGACGCTGCTGGGCTTGCTGGGAACGATATTTGGCTTGATTTCATCATTTGAGGCAGTAGCAAATGCAGACGCAGCAATGAAATCGACTTTGCTGTCTGCAGGCATTTCACAGGCAATGAATACAACAGCATTTGGCTTAATTGCAGCAATTCCAAATATGGTGGCTTATTCATTTTTGCAGGAAAAAACAAACGAAGTAATAGATGAAATCAATCAGAATGTCGCTCGCGTATATAAGCGATTAGTGGCTTCAAAACGGAGATGAGGTGAAACGTGAACCTTAAACAGGCAATGGGTAAAACGAGAAATCCCGAGGATGAAGATGTAAATATCATTCCGGTAATGAACATCTTTTTATTACTTATTCCTTTTCTGTTATTAACGGCAGCTTTTGTTAAAATCGCTGTTCTGGATATTTCTCTCCCTAGTCTTGGTAAAGGAGGGGCGGGTCAGCAAGAACAGCAAAAAGATCTGACACTGGTTATTTTAGCAATTAAAGAGACGGGATTTCAACTTAAATCGCCAGGTTTCAAGTTCGATCCAATTAACAACAACGGAAAGAAATATAATTATCGAGCACTGGTGACCCAGCTTAAGGATATAAAAGCTCAATATGCGGCAGCAGAAGACATTATTATTTCGCCGGAATCAAAAGTGAAATATGACATCATTATTAAGGTAATGGATAAATGCAGAGAATCAGGATTTCCCAACGTTTCTCTGGCTGGATAATTATTTAATTGAAATGTAGAAATATGCTTAATGCGAATAAAGGAATTTTAACAAACACCCGCGGCAAGAAAAAGAAAAACGCACAAGTGTCGTTGAAGCTTACTTCAATGATTGATATGTTCACAATATTATTAGTGTTTTTATTGAAGAGTTTTTCAGCCGAAGGACAAATTATGATGGTAACGAAAGATTTAAAGTTGCCGGAATCCACGGCTCAAAAATCACCACAACCTGCGTCTGTGGTTGCTATTACACACGAATACATTCTCCTGGATGGAAAACAGGTTGTCCCGTTAACCGATGTGATAAATTCGGAAGAGTTGTTAATTAATGGATTAGCCAATGAATTAAAGAATCTCAGAGCAGTGAGTGAGTCCGTAGGTGAAATATCTGCTGATATGGGATTTACAGGCACGATAACAATTCAGGGAGATCGGGAAATACCATATCAACTTTTAAAAAAGGTTATGTTTACATGTGGTCGGATTGGCTATAATAATATCATGCTTGCCGTCACAAAAATGGAATAACTGAAAAACGTTTGATTCTTATGGATAAAAAAGCTAAAGTCCCTCTGATAGTTCGGATCCAGAAATCCGGAAAAGTCAATCAACGAGTTCTACAAGAGAAAGATAAATTCACGGTAGGTCAGGGTCTCGATAACGATCTGACACTGTTTGGACAGGAATATCCGAAACGCCATACGCTATTTGAGAAAGATAACGGATTCTTCAAGCTTTATTTGCCCGCTTATATCAACGATGGACAGATTAGCGTTGGCGAATCGATCCTGGATATCAGGGAATTGATGATCCATGATATTTTACCCAAGGAAAAAAATAATTATGTATTAAAGCTTTCGCCTGCAAAAAAGGGCTATCTCACCTTTGGTGATACAAAGATAGAGTTTCTCTTTGATCGGAGAAAAGTAAGAAGGCACATTCAGGCAAAATTTGATGGCTTCTCCTGGATGAATGCTGTGATGCAGGGGCTGTTTTCTGACTTGCTATTCAAATCGATATTTCTCACGCTGCTATTATTGAATTCACTCGTTCTTTATCTTTTTAAAGACTATGAAGTAAAAACGACGGAAAAAGTAGACGTTAAAAAAGTCCAAAAAAGATTTGCAAAGTTTATCATGAAAACGCCCGATGAGATTCTGGAGGTCGAAAATAAAGCATTAATGACAACCAATACCCCGGAAGCGAAAGAACCAGGAGCGGATAGCAAAAAACGAACTGAGTCTAAACCCAGAAGAAGGACTCCATCGAAACGCCGGGGATCCAGAGCATCATCCCAGCGACGGGGAGGTGGGGGAAATCCTGCCGCGAGCTCGGGATTGCTTAGCTTGATTGGGGGAACGGGTCCCGCGACCAAATCAAGCAATGTCGTTGATGCACTGGTCGACCGTGGTCTGGTTTCGGATCTAAAAAATATATTGGGTGGCGGCACGAACTTGAAAGTCGGCGGTAAGAAGACGAAGGATGATTTCGATCCACTGGATCAGTTGATCGGAACTGGTGGTTCCGGCGGTATCGATGATTTTCTGTCTTCAATGGACGAAGAAGTTGAAGAGGTTACACTTAAGAAGAAGGCACGGGTCAATCTGGCGACTGCTGAAAAGAAAGAAGGGGATGAAGAGGCGCTCGGGTATCGCAGTGAGCAATCGGTTATGAGCGTTGTAAACAGCCGTATGGGACGAATCACCTGGCTCTATGAAAAATATTTGAAGCGACAACCGAATTTGCGGGGAAAGGTATCAGTCGAATTTACAATTGCGGCAAACGGATTTGTGACATCGGTGCGGATTCTTGAATCGACCGTAGATCACCCCCAATTGGAAAGCGATATTATCAATTTGGTTAAACGGCTAAAGTTTGATCCGATACCCAGCGGAACCACGACATTTGTGTTCCCGTTTCATTTCAAGAAAATGAGTTAATTTATAGATCAGATTCATCTTTCCATCTAACGATACGCCATTTTTCATCCTTTTCGTTTTTCACAAAGGAAAAAATGGCGTTTCCGCTTATATTGATCGATTCCTGATCGTTGACAAGGCTGAGTTGAAAGCTCTTCGACATTTCTGAAAAGTTTTCCTCTTCAAAAGAATAGATAGTACTATGCCATATTAAGTCGATCACGGTGAAGTTACGGAATAATCGACCGGTTGTTAACAGATCGACATCGCGTCCCCAGGAAACGAACCGTCCGGATGATCCGTAATTCGGATCGAAATACAAGAAAACGAAAGAGCTGTCCAACAGATCGGCGTACAATGATGAATCTTTAAAGGTGTAGGCGTATTTAAAATTCGTTAGTACTTCGTCGGGTGATTTCTGTTCGGTTATTAATTGAGAAAGGTCTAAAGATTCCTGTAACTTTGGAGCAAATGGATTTAAACAACTCAAGTATGAAAAACTAATGAATATGATGAATGCGAATACTATATGCCAATTTATATGTCTCATAATGAAATCGTGATAGATCTGAAGATAAACACAATTAAAATAAAAAAGCGATGTTCAATATAAAAACATCGCTTTTTATTTTTATATTCTTTGAAGTCTATTTTAACTTGAAGACGACAGGTATCGCTACCCACACTTTCACCGGTCGGTCACGCTGCATCGCCGGTTTCCAGTTTACGCTTTTAATCGCTTCGATTGCAGCTTCATCACATCCGTTATTTCCCAATGAAACCAGGATTTTCGTGTTAACGACATTCCCTTGTTCGTCGATCTGGACGTGCACCATGACCCGTCCTTCCACACCGGCTTTTCTGGCAATTTCCGGATATTTTAGATTCCGCTGAATTGCAGCAAAACCACCGATTGGCTGTGGCGGTTCATCGTAAGGGACGAAGATCGTCGCAGCATCCTCATCTGTCGGAGGCGGTGGTGGTGGCGGCGGAAGTTCTGTTAAATCCAGATCCGTTATTTCGATGGTTTCATCTTCGGGAATTTCATCACTTTCGGTCTCGATGGGGACCGCCGGTCGTGCAGGAGGTGGTGGCATTTTTACCTGCTCGGTCTGCGGAATTTCCTCGACCTCTATTTTGATATCGACTTCTTTTTTTTCGAGCTCTCTTGTTTCAAATTTCTTAAAAGCCTGAAGTAGGACGATACACAAAATAAGAGCTAAAACCAGACCGACTTCAATAATCCTTTTATATCTGACTTTCAAGTCAGCTTCGGGGTTTTTTTCTCTTGATAACATTTTATATCACCTCACTTAACCGGCTGTTCTAGCCGAGTAGTTAACATTTAGGGCGTCCGCCTTTCTTAATTCTTCGTGTATCGAACTCACGACCGACATTTTTGTTTTCTGGTCGATTCGCATCGATACGACTTTCAGCGGATGAAGGGGATCAGCCCTTTTTGAATACATTATCTGAGAAACTTCCGACATTTCGACAAACCGATCATCTATCATTACCTGACCACTATTGTTTGCATAAATATACGCAACGTCTCGTTTCCCCGGCAGCTTTTCCAACTTTCTCGCTTCAGGGAGCCGTACCGGAATACCGCGAAATTCTTTAAATACTGTCGATACCATAAAAAATATGATCAGCATAAAAACAATGTCTGGCAACGATGCTGTCGGAATTCCTGTTGCTACCTTATTTTTTTTCTCGAATTTCAATGTTTTCCTCTCCTCTCTCTTAAGTTATACTTACTTATTAGCGCTCGGGTTCAGCAATTGATATACGAGAGGCATTCGCTTGCTTCAATTGATCGAGAACTTTAATATAAATCCAGTAATCTGTGTTCTCGTCTGTTTTTACTGAAACGATCAGATTCGGTCGTTCCGCAAGTTTCTGTTGTATTCTTGCTTTGATAAGATTAATTTCTATGGGACTATCGTCCAATAGCACATCACCCTGAGCATTGATAAGCAGGTTCGTGATGTTTTGCTTATGAACTTCTTTGGTCTCGCCTTTGGCAGGCAAAACCAATCCAATACCCTTATCAATATCAATCGTTGTTGTAACCAAAAAGAAAATCAAAAGTAAGAAAGCAATATCCGCAAGAGAACTTGTGGGAATTTCCAATGCTTTCAGTTTACCTTTTTTATCTAATAACATAATAAATTCTCCTAAGAATTTAGAGTTTCACTTTGCCAGTCTCAACCAGGCTATCGACAAATTCTACGGAGCTTTCTTCCATGTCAATAATCAAACGGTCGATTTTTGACACGAAATAGTTATGCGTTGCTTGGATAATAATCGCTACAATTAAACCGAACAGAGTTGTAAGAAGAGCAACGGAAATACCACCGGCAACGATTGAAGGAGTAATGTCATTTGCGGCTTCGATATCGCGGAAAGCCAGAATCATTCCCCAAACCGTTCCGGTAAAACCTAACATCGGCGCAATACTAACAACTGTCGCCAGCCAAACCAAGCCTCTTTCCAGAAATGCCATTTCGATAGAACCGGCAGTCATAATTGCCTTTTCAACATATTCGATCCCGCGATTGGCTCGCATTAAGCCAGCCTGAAAAATAGAAGCTACAGGACCTCTTGTGTTGGCACAAACTTCATTAGCGGCTTCGATACCACCCTCTTTCAGGGCTGTCTGAATTTTTGCCATAAAAGCTCGCGTATTAATTGAAGCTCTTGATAGAGTCCAGAATCTTTCTATACTAATTGCGAGTCCAAGAATCAGCAATGCTAATATCGGCCACATCATGCCTCCGCCTTTAACAAACAATTCGATCATTGTGAGAATCCCTCCATTAAAGATTTAATAATTCCATTAAAATTTTAGTTTATTATAACTATTTTTTTATAAAAAGTCAATACTTTTTTTGAAATTCTGCATCACTCTTTTTTTCAATTACTTATATGTCTTTTTGATATTAGCCATGACCTGATAACATTGCATTCTTACATTAAAAAAGGCATATTCTAATAACAGCTTAATTCTTTGTTTATCATTTGTTAAAGCCATTTTCGGACAAATTAATTCAAAGCAATACTTGCAATATTCGCAGCTTCCTGGAAATGCTCCATCGCATTCCTTACCTGGTAATCACCAGACATCCTGATCTGATAATATGCCTTTGAATCCCAGATATTTCTTGCCAGTTCGCTTTTAATCAAAAGCTTTATAAATTCGAGGTCTTTTACAAAGTCCTCTTCTTTCATTTCAATTTCTTTCTCAGTAATATATTTGCGAAACTGGCTCAAAATATTGTTATCGATATGGAATTTTTTATAAAATTCATTGAAACTACTCGATAACTCCGGGCGCTTATTCGCGTACTGCGAAGCGAAATCAAAAAATACACGGTTTGAAATTAAGTTGCTGGTGAACTTTGTGATTTTTTTCGATTTTATAGTAACATCGGGTGTGATGCCGCCCCCGCCATACACTTTGCGACCGGAATCAGTATAATAAATCGGTTTATTAGCCGTGCTGTCTTCCTCCGCATTCGGATCAACGTCATCATAACCTTGTTCGTAATAATCCATGATGCCATTTTCGTAAGGACGCTGAATCAGCCGTCCGCTCGGTGTATAGTATCGAGCCGTAGTCAATCGCAGCGCAGAACCATCCTTTAGCGGAATCTGATTCTGAACGAGCCCCTTGCCGAAACTGGTTTCTCCGACGATAAGTCCCCGGTCCCAATCCTGCACTGCACCGGCGACAATTTCCGAGGCACTGGCTGAACCATTATCGATCAGAATAATTAACGGAAATCGAGGATGAGTATTTTCTGCCGAAGAATAATAAACATCATTCGTTTCGGCGCGACGCCCTTTGGTGTAGACGATCTTTTTTCTACCGTCGATGAATTTATCCGAAATCAGTACCGCCTGGTCCAGATATCCGCCTGAGTTTCCGCGCAAATCCAGAATCAGTTTTTTCATACCCTGACTTTCTAATTCTACCAGCGATTGTTCCAGTTCGTTTACCGTGGTTTTGGCAAACCGTCCGAGATAGATATAGCCGGTTTCATTGTCGATCATAAAGGTCGCCATTACACTATAAATAGGTATTTTGTCTCTTGTAATCGTCACGTCGAAGGGTTCTTCAAGACCGGGACGACGAATGGTAACCGTCACTTTGCTCCCTTTGGGACCGCGCAATTTATCGAAAACTTCCTGTTCCGTGATCCCATACGCAGATTCTCCTTCGATCTTGATAATCTGGTCGTGCGGACGAATGCCCAGCGCATCCGAAGGAGAGCCGACTATGGGGGAAACAACAGTCAGTATTTTATTTTTTATGATGAATTCGATCCCGATGCCATAGTAATGTCCTTTGAATCTCTCATCAATTTGTTTGAGCTTTTCAGCTTCAATGTATACGGAGTGCGGATCGAGTCCTTCCAGCATTCCTTCGATGGCATTGGTCACGAGATTTTCCGATTCAACATCCTCAACATAGTATTGTTTTACAATATTGAAAACTTCCATAAATCTCTTAATTTGCTCGTACAGATTATCTGCAGCATTAAGAAAATTTGTCTGAAAATTAAAGATAATAAGCAATCCAACCAGCGAGGATATTACCAGTAAAATACTTAATCTTTTGCGGTTATTCATTTTAGAATCCTGCTTTATAATAATTGAGAAATATTATGATTTATTCGTACCTTCCATTCACCTTTCGAAGATAAACGAAATTTCCAGTTAGGCAAAATCACGGAATTCTGATAAACTCGTTCCATTCCTCTCTCAGACTGTGAAACAGTTTCAATAGGAAAGCGCCAAACCATCGCCGGGATCGAGTACTGCAATTGAATATGTGCTTTTTGCCATAAATCTTTCAAACCCATTTTTCTTACAGATTCGATTGTCCCTGTGCTCGCCAGATTTGGTTCCGATAATTCGTTGTTTTCAAAATAATAGAAGCGATCCGGTGCATTACCTGCCAGGAGTCCGTAATTAAATTCTATTGCGAACCAAATATCGACGGGATTTGCTTCAAGGTTTTTGACTTTATAGTTAATTAAGATTTCGGTTGAATCCGGGAAAATCTCAATTTCTTTTTGAACATAAATATTATGAGTACTATTATTTAACCGAATTGCTCCGTTTCTAAACATCCTAATTTTAAACTTACTTTGCTCTTTTTTTGTTTCATAGCGATAAGGCTCGAGGGTGAAGTCACCCAAATCATGAAACTGCGAGGAACGCATTTGGTCGAACGTTGTGTCCGGGTGCAGGAAATGGTCGAGCAGCGCTGCCCGTCGATGCCAGTCGTAAATAAGCCCTTTGTCCAGATCCGGCTCTTTGGACTGTATTTTATCATGTATACTTGCAAACTCGCCATTTCTCGTATTATTATCTTTTTGTAATAAAGCTTGATGGTACGCTTCTTCGCGACGTGTCATCGTATCCAACAGATTTATTGCCAGAGGTCTATAATCCAGTTCGAACATCATTCCGCCGAATTGCGGAGAAAAGATGATATTGTAAATTTGACTTTCGATGATTATTTCCGGATGTCCATCACAATTAAAGTCGAATATTTCTTCATCGATCCAGCCATTTTGTATCTCCTCAGGTGTCCTTTTCAGATCATCGATTAAAACTTCTGCGTTGATCAGATTTTTATAAATTGCATTGCGAATATGATTCAAATATAATCCGCCGAAAACGCCGTGCCAGTAAGGGCAGTTGCATTGACCTGCCCAGAGATGATCCTGCGCCCTTTTGTACCGTTCATCCTTTTTGAGTCCGTAAGCGAGCGAGTCCAGTTTTTGATTGACCCGCAGCGCTTTTTTGTGCATATTGTTGGATTCCGGATATTTTGCCAGGAAATTACGCCAGAACCCGCCACGTACGAACAACTTGTACTGTTCGAACAATTGATGATCTTTAAGTTTATTCTCAAACTGTTGATATTTTTGAATCGATTTTGGCGGCATCGCCCATTCCATCATTTCGCGATATGAAGCAGTAGGCAGATAAACGATGCCTTTGGGCTCCAGTTGAGAAAGCGCCTCCGAAAAATGGATGATCTCGATCCAGTCGAGATTTTGTTCGATCGTATTAAAGAAGCGCTCCAGCCATTTATCTTCATAGCAATGCTTATGGGTCTCGGGCCAGACACCGAATTTCTCTCCGTCATCGGCAAATACGATTAAATTACTACCGGAATCATCTGCTATGTGCCACAGATAATCGATGGTCACCTGCGGCTCCTGGAATGGAATATAATATCTCAATTTCTCGCTGATTGGAAAGACGCACATCGTAGCACCGAGATTTTCGGTTACGTAATAGCCATACAGGTCATTTTCTTCCAAACCGGCTGTTTTGAAGTGCGAATCATCGATGATCGTAAAATCAATACCTGCCTTTTTCAACGGCGACGGTAGTCCCGGCTCCCAAATGCGCTCTGCCAGCCACATGCCGGTGGCGTTGTCATTTAGATGCTTCTTAATGAACTCAGTTAATTTATCGATTTGTCCTATTTTATCGCTGTCATGGAGATTTATTAAAATCGGCTCGTAATAACCGCCGGTGATCATTTCAATTTGTCGCCTTTCAATCAGGTTTTTCAATCGATCGAGAAATTCGGGGGAATGGTTTTGGATCCATTCTAATAAAATTCCGGTGTAGTGTAGAGACATCTTAATCTGCGGATGCTTTTCTAACAATTCGAGGAAAGGAAAGTATGCTTTTTTCATTGCATATTCAAATATGCTTTCAAAGTTTCCCACGGGCTGATGATTATGGATCGCAAGCGCCAATTTGATTTTTTTCAAATTCGTATTTCCTGTTTTTCGGTTATAGAATCATCGAACGCGGTTTCATATTTAAGGACTATGGAACGGGCTGAACGGAGCATCAAGTTTTTGATTTACCACTGGAAAACAGTGTACGCAAAAAGAAGAGCAGATTTCCGAAATCTCTGAAATTTCGGAAATCTTTGAACTGTCTCAATCTCAGCAAGCCTTGCGAAGTTATAAAATCCTTCGCAAGGATATAAGAATTTATTATATCTTCCGCGCAATTTCTTCGGCGACCTCCAGAGAAGTCGATGTGCCACCCATGTCGTAAGTTCGGACTTTCGCCTCCTCGATTACGGCTGCAATTGCGTTTTCCAGTCTGTTTGCCATATCGAATTCTTCGAGCCAGTCCAACATTAGTTTGCAAGACAGCATCATTGCGATGGGATTGACTTTGTACTTACCTGCGTATTTTGGTGCGGAACCGTGGGTTGGTTCAAACACGGCATAATTGTCCCCAATGTTGCCGCTGCATGCAAAGCCCAGTCCGCCGACCAATTGTGCACACAAATCGGATACAATATCTCCAAACATATTCGAAGTGACAAGCACGCCATAATCATTGGGATTTTTGATGAGCCACATGCACATGGCGTCAATATTGGTTTCCCAGAGATCGATACCCGGGTATTCTTTGGCGATCTTGCGAGCTTCGCGCACCATCAGACCGCTGGTTTCTCGGATCACATTCGGTTTTTCAACGACAGTGACTGTTTTATAGCCGTGCTTTTTCGCGTACTCGAACGCATCCCGGATGATATTTTGTGCGCCTTTGCGAGTAATAATGCGCAATGAAACAGCGATATCATCCAGCGGCGTATCGCCGAATTTTTTCATTTTCGGATGCAGTTCTAATAGCTTGTCCATTAACTCACCGGGAAGCGGATGAAACTCGATTCCCACATAGAGGTCTTCGGTATTTTCCCGGAACACAACCAGATCGATGTCATCGCGATAGTTAAGGGGATTCCCTGTATAAGCCTTACAGGGTCTTAAGTTCGTTCGAAGGTTGAATTCCTGTCGAAGGCGCACAATCGGACTGGAATAAATCAATCCTTTGCCCTGTAATTCGGGAACAAGTTCTTTTTCTGCTTCTTCTTTGGGTTTCGATGTGATCGCGCCAAAAAGCGCACAGTCTGTTTTCCTCAATAATTCGACTGTTCTTAGTGGCAGAGGCTCACCCTCTGTGCGCCAGAATTCCCAGCCGATGTCACCGTGAATATATTCGGCATCTAATTTCAATGCATCTAAAACGATTTTCGCTGCCTCCATAACATCTTGTCCAACACCATCACCTGGAAGCCATGCAATGCGGAATTTTGCCATAGATTGACTCTCCTTAACTATTAATTTAAATGATTACTTAAAGAACCCTAATATAGTGCTTTTAAGGCGAATAGTCAAGAGAATTTTTTTTTCTTGAAAAAGACTTGATTAAGATCAAAAAAATCTTTATCTTTCACACAACAGGTTATTCGAATATTGGAAATGGAATTAATAGAAAGGACAATATTATGGCAAATTTACTGCAAGTTACGGAAAGTAATTTTGATGATGAAGTACTCTCCTCCGATGTTCCGGTCCTTATCGATTTCTGGGCAGTCTGGTGTGGACCGTGCAAAATGGTGTCACCGATTGTCGAAGAGTTAGCCTCCGAATACGCGGGTAAGTTAAAAGTCGGAAAATGCGATGTGGATTCGAATCAATCTATTGCAGTGAAATATGGTATTCGCAGTATTCCCACGCTACTTATATTTAAGGACGGAGAAGTGGCGCAGCAGTTGATCGGTGCATCGCCGAAACACGTCATCAAGTCGAAAGTCGATGAGGTTTTGTAATTATTTTCTCATTTTGAACAGGATGTAAATAGCGGCAGTACCAAATATGATATTTCCAATCCATGCGGCGAGGAGTGGAGGCAGGGTTCCATTATGTCCCAAAGCCTGCCCGACTTTGATAATTCCAAAATAAAGAAAGCAGATCAACAGGCTGATACCGAAACTTACAGCAGGACCGCTTCTCGTTTTGCGAGATGCCAAAGGGGCTCCGAATAAAATAATGATAAGATTGGCAAATGGAAAGGAAATTTTCATGTACAAGTCAACGAGCCAGCGATTGGGATTGCCGCCGTTCCTTCTAATATTTTCGATAAACCGATTTAATTCCCAATAACTCATTTCCTCGGTTTTTTTCTGACTGTTTGATATTTCCTGAACGTCAAATTCAAAATCAGGGCGCTGTAGTTTATCGAACTTTTCGATAATTTCCGTTCGCCTGTCGAAATCTCGAATGACTCCGTTTTGCAGCGCCCAGGTGCTGTCCTGCCATATAATCTTCGCAGCATCGATCCGCTGGTTGATATGTGAATAATTATCTTCAAAACGCTGCACGCTTACCTTGAATCCCGTATTGATCCGTGTGTCAAAATATCCCACATGCATCCATTGATTCTCTGAAATTTGTGCATACACGTCATTGTGCCGGGTCTTATTCTTTTTCTTTGATTTGCTGACATACGTTTGATAGATATTGATTTTCTTCTGATTCGTGATCGGAATAAATTTTTCACCGGAATATAGAATGAATACGCTGCAAATCAATCCAAAGATGAATAGCGGTCTCAGAATTCTGTAAAGCGACACACCGGAAGCTGACATCGCCACGATTTCGTTGTATCGTGTCATTTGACCTATACTGAATAAACTGGCTAATAACATCGCAACCGGCAGGCTGAGTACTATAATATAAGGAAGATAATAAAAATAGTATTGCGCAACGACCAGCCGGGGAACGTCTCTGTCGATAAATTTATCCATGTAGCCGATCAGATCGACGATGATGAAAATGATACTAAATGCGACCAGCGAGAACAGAAGCGTCCCCAGAAATCTACGCAATATGTATTTATCGAGAATTCTCATTTCCGGAATCTTTTTGGAATCAGTAATTTCAGATTTTCGAATTTAATAAAGCGGGATTCTCTTACTGTAAAAAGGACGAGATAAATTCCCGCACTGCCCACCAGGATATTGGCGATCCACATCGCCCAGAATGGTGACAGTAGCCGCCGGTCCGCCAGCTCTTCTCCGCCGATTAAAAATGACCAGTAGATAAGGAAGAAAAGCAGGCTGATAGCGCCGCCAATTGCCATTCCCCCTTTGCGGGTCAATATTCCCAGCGGCGCGCCAATCAATACAAATACGATGCATGCAAATGGAATGGAATATTTTTTGTGAACTTCCACCATCAATCGTGAAATCACAAACAAATGGTTGTCAATGATCTGACGCGAACCTGTTATTTTTTTCGACAGATTTTCATTGATACGAATCTGTTTTTCAATATTATTTTTCAACGAGTAAATAGCCGGTTTTGTTCGATCTGCAAAAAAAGGAGTCTTCTCTTTTGTGTCTGCAACTTCCTGTACTAGCAGGTTGTATTTCAGCAAATGCGTCCGAAGTTGTGTTGCTAATTTATCCTTCTGTTTCTGAATGGCTTGCTTATTTTCCCGGACTTCCGTCAGCATCATTTGTGCGCTCTGTTCGCGGTCACCGCGGTATTCGGATTCGCTGCGGGTTAAAACCATATCCGGGATTTTTTTAACGATAACCTGTTTCGGAAATTTTAAACGGCGGTATTTATCCATTTCATTGATATTAATTTCATGCATTTCACCATTGAATAAAGTGATTTTCAGAGTGCCTGTATTTTCATCGACATATATTTCGCCGTGCTCCGCTGAGATGGTGACATTCACATTTGGTTTACTGATGTCATGGATTAAAACACCACGTACATAGGACAGATTCTCTTGCTCTTCCACATCCTGCACCATAAGATTGATATTGGGTATCTCCGTATAAATGATACCGGGTTCCAGGGTAAGCGTGGGTCGCTTTTTATGAATATCGCGCATTAAAAGCGACAGCCGATGATTGGCATCCGGAAGGATATTATTATTAAAATATATTAAGAAAAGACAGAGCAGTATCGATACAATAAATACAGGAGCAATGACGCGATACATATTGATACCACTGGCTTTCATTGCAGTGATTTCCAGATCGGCAGAGAGGCGACCGAATGCCATCAGGCATGCCATTAGCACTGCCATTGGCAAAGTGAGCGCCATAATCCATGCCATATTCAGAAAGAAGAATTCCAGTATAACCCAGACGGAGAGACCGCGGCTCAGCAAATGTCCCAATCGCGTGAACAACAGATTGAGAATCCATAACAGCGTAATGATGAAAAAACCAAATAGAAATGGTCCGACATGCTGCCGAATTATGTATCGCTGTAAAATATACATGATTTTCTTT
>WJJN01000031.1 GCA_014729735.1 Candidatus Zhuqueibacterota bacterium | reverse complement strand
ATTTCAAAATGAAATGGTTATTAAAATGTCTTAGTCCTGTTTACATCGATTTCGTATTTTCCGAGTTTGCGCCACAGCGTGGTCGTTGAGATGCCAAGCTTCTGAGACGCTAATTTCTGATTGCCGCTACATTTTTCCAACGTATCCAGAATTAGCCATTTTTCCATTTCTTCCAGTGTCATTCCCTTTATTTTCTTCGTTATGCTCATAACCGGATTATCCAGCCGAGAGAAATTGAAGTAAAAATCATCCGGTTCAATAATCGATTTGGCGTTCAATGTTATGACGCGTTCAATTAAATTCTCGAGCTCTCTGACATTACCGGGCCAATGGTAATTCAGAAGCAGTTGCATTGCCGATTCGGAAATTTTCGGCAAATCCCGGTTTAGCTTTTTCATATATTTTTCAAGGAAATGATTGACAAGTACGGGAATATCTTCCTTTCGGTCCCGCAAAGGCGGCAGGTGGATTGGAATGACATTAACTCGGTAGAACAGATCTTCGCGAAACGTTCCTTTTTGAACCAGTTTTTCCAGGTCTCTGTTCGTGGCAGCGATGATGCGCACATCGACCTGAGAAGAGCGATTATCGCCGAGGCGCCTGATTTCCCGTTCCTGAATACAACGTAGTAGTCTGACCTGGGTTTGAGCGGTTATTTCGCCTATTTCATCTAAAAATATCGTACCGGTATGCGCCTCCTGAAAAAGCCCCTTTTTATCTTTAATGGCTCCGGTGAATGAGCCGCGCACATGTCCGAACAATTCACTCTCTAATAAATTTTCCGGCAGCGAGCCGCAGTTGACAGTGATCATTGGTTTGTCTTTGCGGGAGCTATTTGCATGAATCGCACGTGCGATTAGTTCCTTGCCGGTCCCGCTTTCACCGCTGATGAGCACCGTACTGTCTGAAGCCGCAATTTTGGTGACCAGCTTCAATATCTCCTGCATCGGTGCGGAATTTCCGATGATGTTCTCGAACTTGTACTTACCGTAAAGCTCTTCCTTTAAATAGCGAACTTCTTCCATTGTCTGCCGTTTTTCCAACGCTCGTCGCACCAGGATCAGAAATTCATCATTATTAAACGGCTTGGTAATATAGTCATATGCGCCCATCTTCATTGCTTTTACACCGCTATCGATTGTTCCGTAGGCAGTCATTAAAATAACCTCTGTGTTCGGATGTAATTCTTTTGTTTGCTTCAGTACTTCCATCCCGTCCACGGCATTCATTTTAAGATCGGTTATTACGAGATCATAGAATTGAGAATTCAATTTATCCAATGCAATAGTACCATTTTCAGCTTCATCTACATTATATCCCTTTTTTTTCAATAAAAATGCAAAAGCTTTTCGCGGATTTACCTGATCTTCTACAAGTAAAATATCAGTCATTTCTAAAACTCCATACTTAATCATTCTTCTTTATTTGTTTCAAGGGCAGGAAAATTGAAAAAGTCGTGCCGTTCGGTTTTCTTGGTAAAACTTTGATCTCTCCGTTGTGATTCTGTATAATCCGGTCGCATATAGCGAGTCCCATTCCCGTACCCTGGTCTTTTGTGGAATAAAAAGGCTGGAAAATTTTTTTCAGATCGTATTCATTTATTCCAACACCGGAATCTGAAAAATCGATTTCAATATATCTGTTTCCGAGCCGGATATGATCCGATAGTTTTGATGTGATCGCTAAAGAGCCACCGTTTGGCATCGAATCAATAGCATTTAAGATAATATTTATCATGACTTGCTTGATTTGGTCCGGATCGACTTTGATCTCTGGCAATGTTTCATCAAATTGGCAATCAATCGCTATCGAATTTCCGAATTTATTCCGATACAAAAGCAGCGATTTTTTAATCAGACTATTAATATCCGTATTCTCGAAATTCGGTGAGTTTGGACGAGCAAATTGAAGGAACTCACAGATGATGCTGTTCAACCGCTGAGATTCTTCGCTAATGATGCGCATCAGCTCATTATCCTGTTCATCGAGAATCAGGCTATCCTTTAAGATACCCACCGAAGTATTTATCGCGCCCAATGGATTTCGGATTTCGTGGGCAATAGACGCGGATAACTTTCCGATAGTAGCCAATTGTTCGGAGCGGTGTAATTTTTTATGGAGTTCACGAATTTTAGTGACATCTGAAATCGAAGTAAGAAAGTACTTTGTGCCAGGTATTAAACTGATCGTGAGATTGACATTTTTGATGTTTTTATAATGATCTGTAAAAATGCAATCACAATTCAATGGCTGTACCGCAAATTCGAGATTCTTGCTTCGCTGAATCGCCTCCCTAATAACCTGCTGATGTTCCCATTGGAAGAAATTCAGGAAATTAAATTTTCCCTCCAGCGCGTGTTTCTGATAGCCGCTCAACTCCTCGAATCCTTTGTTCATCATGAGCAATGTGTAATCATGCGAAATTACAGTCAGTGCATTTCCAGCGTGCTCAAAAAGGGTGCGATATTTTTTTTCCGATTCTCGCAGCTCGCCGGTGCGGATAGTTATCTGATTTTCCAGATCCAGTGTGTATTCTTTAATTTGCTCCTGAGATCTTTTTAACTTCAGAGTCATTTCGTTGAACGCATTTGCCAGCTTCCCTAACTCGTCAAAACGGTCGTTTTCGACCGGACAATTCAAGTTGCCGTGTGCTACTTTACCGGCGGCATCGACAAGGTGGTGTATCGGCTTGAGAAATCTGCCTACAAAACAGTAGATTATGATTGTGCATACAACAATAAAAATGAGTGCGATAAATACGGAAAGATTTCGCATGTCGCCGATTTTTTGATACATATCGGTGGTGGAAATACCTAACACGACGACCCCTAAAAGGTAAGAATCTTCTTCACCTTTTGATGCATCATTATGGTTGTCAATTCGGGGATGTTGATTTTCAAGTTTATTAAATAATATCTGTTCATCTGTCAGGTGCTCTTTGCTCTTAATTGTAATCGGTTTCACGATATTATAGTAAACACTATTGTCGATTGGAATGATGTCGTTATATTCGGTTTGATGGATAGAAAACATCTGTACGTCCGGCTTGAATAGCCAGGCATCATCGATTTTCGCCAGAATCGCTCCATTTTGATCGAGAATGGCAGCATACTTGATTGTAGATTGATTCATGAAGCCGCGAAGATAATTTTGCAGCGTATTGATGTCCTGTAGCTGTGTGGCATATTGAACACTGGAAGCCAGGTTTGACGCCAACGTGAGTCCCCATTTTTCGAGCTCGTATTCCTGATGGCGTTTCATGCTTATGAGAAAAAAACTAACAAGTATTACTGAGATTCCGCTAACCATTATGACCGTAAACAACATAATTTTCGTTTTTAAACTTAACTTCATCAGGCGAACGTACAACGCCTGGAGTGTTGCTGCAAGGCTTCTTCGAAATACTTTTTCATACAATTTCAGAATAATGTCTCTTCCATTATTTATGAAGCCCTGTCCTGTCGGAAAAAGCATAAAATCAGATAATTTGCATTTTTTGCTTTTTTGAATTTCAATGCTTTGCGTGTCAACACTACTCATAAATTCTCTCCGCCTGATTTAAAAAATTTGCAGGAATCGAGAAGCCCATTTTTTGCGCTGTTGTTTTATTAATAAAGACCTTAAAATTTCGTGGTTGTAAAATGTGGGGATTGGAAATCTTCTCATTACGAATAATTTTGACTGCCAACTCTCCTGCCTGTTTACCGGCATCCTCATAGTCTGCTCGTAAACCTAATAAAGCACCATCTTCAACGTGATACTCGGAAATCCCGAAAACCGGGAAGTCATTAAAATTGCAATATTTGAAAACACGTTTCATGGAAAGGTAGCTCATTGTATAAGGATTAGGCAGAATCCATAATAGTTCGTTACTGGGAAATAGCGTACCCACCACAGTCTCGATGTATTGCTCGGATTCCAGTTCTTCAGTATTCAGACGGATTGAGTGCTCTTTTGCCAGTTTCCGCGCCTTGCTGATAAAAATCGAATCATACTTCGGATTCCACAAAATTGCTATTTTTCGAATGTCCGGGAAATACCGGTGTACAGTACTGAGTTGATCTTCTATCGGTGGATCAAGGGCAACGCCATAAAGATTGGATATATTGATGGCATTTTTGATAATGCCTTGTGCTTCCGGATTCAGAACCATTGAAAAGATGATGGGAATATCCGATATTCGTCGACTGATCTCGAGTGTTGCTTCCGTACCGATGGTATGAATTAAATCCGGCTGGTAATAGTATATTTCACTTTCCAATTTTTCCAGAGAAAATGAACTCTTATCCAGGTTTATAACTCTTTCGAATGATGTTATTCCTGATTTGTGTAACGTATTAATAAATCCGATATAAGATTGATGATATTGAGGAAGGTCTTTTGTTTTTACGACGACGATTTGAGTATAAGTTTCTGACGCCCGGATTTCATTTTGTATGCCTGAAAGCAGGACAACAAGAAAAATTGATTTTATAACAGCTCTTTTCACGACTTTTAATCATCTCCTGTCTTTCCGGCGAGTAAATGTGAATGAAAGCAAATACATTACGAAATTGCCAATGCACTTTCTCGCTGGTTAAATACATTTCATATTTAAATGCAAAGGTCAAGGTTCGCGTAACATTCTCTGAGTGAACACAATTGCAGGAACATGTTGGCATTCTGGACTGATTTTATGGAAGCATTCAATTTGCAAAATAACATTAGCTTGTATAATTTATTTTCAATCATCTATTTTTTAAATATTAAGAAAAAATAAAAATTCATAAAAGTGCATTTCCGTTAATTGATGGAACAATTTTTGAAACAAGAGGCTGTCCCAAGATAAAAAGCTGATTTAAGGGATTTTACTCAAAAACAGATGTGTGACTGTATAAACATTTATCATTTTTTCACATTTTGTTTTTATCTTGACAATATCGAAAGTGATTAGTATATTCAAGCATAAATGGAAAATGAAGATTAATCCTCTTAAATATCCTACAAATTGAGACCAGCTATGATTTCAGCTTTTCAGGGAATAACTCAAAATTGTAGAAGTCTAGAATATAGTATTAATGAGGTAAAATATTGGCAGATCATAAAATGAGCGTTTTGGTGAAGGAAGAACCGAAAACTGAACGCAGAACAAGAACTGTAGACATACCTGATTTGCATCAAGAATTAGAGCAGATCAGCAAGAACTCCGAAATTCTTAAAAATTACCATCCGTCCCGATATGAAGTAGGGGAGAGGCTGGAATACAAAATAACAGGGGTTCATCCGGCTAATGAAGGTCGGGCTGTGATGGAAATCGAAAAGTTCGTTGGTGGTGGATTTGCGGGACAAGTGTACCGGGTGCGGCTCATCGAACTGGAAACAGATGACGGCGAAATACCGGGGCTCGAAATCGGCAATATTTATGCAGTGAAAATTTTGGTGCCACCGTCCGGCTTTGCTCTTTTTTTCCGAAATCTGATCTACTGGATGGCGTATCAGGGAGCTTTTTCGGCACAGGTGAATCATGCAGCAGCCCGGGTGGGTGTGTTGTGGCAAAAGCTGATTCGTCGCGGTGCAAAAATATATTTTGGCACAGAAAGATCGGTGGTCGATACCTATGCAACCTTTTATGATGATGTTTTCAATAGTCATGGTGAAATTAACGAATGGGTTACCGGTCGCAACTGGAAATTTGAAATCGATGACCATGTATTCAATCGCAAGCGATTGGGTATTACGGAGAAAGTGATAAAAGGGATGAAAATCAATTCAGCCGAATATCTGGCAAAGCGCAATTTCATGGAGAAGTTGGTGAAATTGTTTCATGATATGGGCGCACCGGAGCTGGCTCGTCAATATGAGTGGGGGACCATGAAAAGCCAGCCCAACGCTCTGCTGCGCATGGATATTCCGAATCCGTCTCCGAACGATCTGTGTGGCATCGATTTTCGGGCTGGATTGGCGCTACTGCCGTTTCTACCAATGAGTCCGGCTGATTTCAAATTGATAATTCAGGGCATTTTTCGGGGCAACCTGGTGCAATTCGACCGGGGCAATATGAAAAAACTGGATCAGTTCATTCAAAAATATAAAACCTATTTCGAAGATTTGATGCCGGTATATGAAGAATTGAAGGAAATGGAGCCCAAATATCGCAGATCTCTGCCGGATCTTACTCATCATCATTTCAAACTGCTGTTCAGTCGTTCTCTGCAAAAAGACGTGTCAAAAGGATTGATAAAGGGCTGGAAATGTCAGGAGCTCGCGGACGATAAATTCGAACAAAAGTTAGACCGTTCCACGATTCGGTTTACACTATTTTACATACTGGGTGCAATTCCGTTTCTGGGCAAATTCTTCAGAAAGATATGGGGCAATAGCAACTATGCTCGTCACATCAAAAATATATTGAAGAGCAGAACATATTTTAAAGAAACATTACGCGCAAAACAGGCAGTCGCGTTGATCGACTGGCACCGGGAAGGTCGAGCGCAGGAAGAGAGAATACAGAACCTGCTGCGAAAACCGGGTCGATTTTGGACGCAGAAATTCTTTCTGAGTTGGCTGCCGCCAAATTGGCATCGCTTTTTTGCCGAACCGGATTACGCCTGGAAATCCATAAAATACGCGGTGTCCTATCCTGTTCGCTTTTACCGGGATAATGAATTCCGGGAAAAATGGCTGTTGGATCAGGTAGAAGGCGGACAGAAGGAAGGTATGATTTCCGGTCACGAGGCAGATTATATTCGGGAACGGATCAAAGATCCGTTTATCCAAAAATATCTGAAATGCGTTGCGGTTCATATTGCAACTTTACCGATTACGCAGGTCATTTCTGTCGTCGCTGCGTTGTATGGAATGATGGTTATGGGAAAAACATGGGCAGAGGGTTTGGCTTATGCCGGTCTCATTTTGGCAGCATTTCAGGTAACACCGGTGTCGCCGGGTTCTCTGGTGCGGGGATTGTATGTAGTCTATCTGATCATCAAGGAGCGTGATCTTAAAAACTATTGGGTAGCGGCGCTCATTTCATTTTGGCATTACGTCGGTTATCTGGGTTTCCCAATCCAGATGGTGACGAAATTTCCGGCGCTATCTCGGCTGATGGCAGGCAGATGGGCAACAAATGTGGTTCATATCATCCCTGTATTCGGCGAACGCGGTGCATTGCTGGAACACTGGGTTTTTGATATGTTCTTCAATGTACCGATTTCGATTAGAAGAATTTTCAGGAAATCTGAAGATATAAGAAAAGAATAAAGCACACAGAGTTAAAATAGCAAAAGTAAATTTTCTTACAGGATTTCCGATTAAAAGGAATTGAGATTTCCGAAATCTTGAAGATTTCGGAAATCTTTTTAACTCATTACATCGCAGGAAAAATGTATCTGCTGAATACACTATCTTCCGCGCTGTTCCATCCTCCGTTTTGATTTGGAACCGAATCGATATTATCAATGATATTTACATTTAGAGGAACAGATACCAGCGAATCCTGTCCCGCAGTGATAAATTGATCCTCGGCGACAAATTGAAGTTCGGTGGGCGGATTTTGCAGGAAGAGAATAATAAGTAGCACCACAACCCCACTCAGCGCCGCCTGGTAAACAGGCACGCGATATTCCAGTACTGATTTTAGTTTCCACCGGAGTTCCGTTAGTGAACGGCGCTTTGTCGAGCGAGCCTGGTTCATTCGTTCGAGAATATTTGTTCGAATGTGAGGCGAAGGCTGCAAACTATCCTCTGTCGAAAAGTCCATTCCCGTCCGGATATTTTCGAGATCGGATGCGAATTGACGGCATCTTTTGCAATTTTCTAGGTGCAGAGTGACCCGACTTTTTTCAGATGCATCCAATTCGTCAAGTATCAACAGCTTTTCGATGTCATCACATTTATAGCCATTTTGTTTATTCATTTCGGGAAATCTCCTCATTGTATTTTCTTAATTGATGTGCAATTTTTTGGGTAGCGTAAAATAGTCTGGATTTTACAGTACCTTCGGAGCAGTGCAGAATATCACTGATTTCTTTAATTGAAAACTGCTGCTGATAGCGTAACAAAAACGTGCTGCGGTGCGAATCGGATAGTTTGCTTAATTCATTCATCAATGCCGTTTGAAATTGTTTCCGGTCGAACTGCTGTTCACTTTGCGCATAAAAATAGTCTCTGTCTGCGGTCTCTGTTTCGAAATCTGCTTTCAATTCCATGATTTTTCTGACATCTTGTTTTCGATATTCATTTTTGCACATATTCCTTGCAATCGTGAATATCCAGGTGCTAAAACTTTGATGTGAATCGAACAAGTGCGGTTTCTCGACGATTTTCAGAAATATATCCTGTAAAAAATCCTGGGACTTTTGTTCATCCCCATTTAGCATCCTGTGGAAAAATTTCAATATACGAACACTGTAGCGATCATAAAGTTCATTGAATGCCGCTTTTTCTCTTTCCTGAAGGAAGCGCATTAGTTGTTCATCAGTTTGTTTTCTATATTTTGATTTTAGCAGTGACATGAACGTTTCTTTAAATGTCCTTTTCCTCGATTTTAGCAATCACTTTTTCATTACCGGATTGGCGGGCGATTACAAGCGCCAGCTCTTTTAAATTTCGAGCGTCATCGATCTCGCCACTCATTTTGTAATGTTCGGCTAACATCATCACGCCCGAAAGATAGTTCAAATTCATGCGCGGCATGAATGTCATCGACGGTGCATCTTCGAGATACCATTCATTATTAATGTAATCCAACCGAAACTTTTCTCCAATGTTTTTTTTCAGTAATGCAATATTATCGATGCGATTCGTGCTGTATTGAAATGCAAGTCCCACATTGTAGAGATCTTTTTTTAAAGGAGCATAATGATTTTCGTATACTGTCAAAGCGAAGTAAATGGGATAGTCAGGATACTTTTCTGAAATTTCGCGACACAATTCCCGGATGAAGACGCTTTTTGAAAATCCATTCGAATTCCCTTTTTTTGAACTCTGTTTTAACGCCTTTATGTCTATTTCAATACCTTTGGGCTTTAATTTGCTTTGAAGATAACTTTCGACCGGGCTCATTGAAATATTCAAAACAGTCACGTCCCTGCGGATGTCTTTGGCAAATTGCAGCATTTCGGCGGGGTAAGTATCATTATCGCCGTTGGTGAGCAAAATTGCATTTTCAGCAGCGGACATGAGCGTGTTATAATTGTAATCCAGAAGCCAGGGAACAATGTCCCCACTTTGATAAAGCTTTTTATAGAATTTGGCAGCGTTCTCCTTATCGCCATTAATCATGTAGTGTGAAATGAAATTATAATACACATCCGGACGATCGGGATCTAAATTATATGCTTTCTTTGCATATGAGATATCAGCGATATCACCTGAATTCCACTGACGCAGGAAATAATACTCATACGTTCCGGGTATTCCTTTTTCCATATCATCGATGATTTGCTGTAATTTTTCCTGTTTCGATTTCGTATTGATGGTTTCTTCGAATCTGCCATATCGGACTGCATTGTAGTAATTCTGCCAGGCTTTCGCATTTTGGGGATTTTTTTCGATTTCCTTTTTCCAGAGTTTTGCCTGCGTTGCATACCATCCATCCGATTTCACTTCGTATACAATGCGATATACTTTCTGTGGTTTTACATCTGCCGGTTTTGAACAGAGAAGGGAAGAACCGGCAAGAACCAACAGCATGGCAAAAATAGTGGTTTTCTTCATTTTCATTTCTCCTTTTATGGATATTCAATGTTTCGTTCAACTCTATATACACTTGTCATAGAATTGGGTTCAAAACGAAAATGAAGACGACATTATTTTTAGGAAGATGTCGAGCAGCAAAAAAAATAAGCAGGGCTGCATTAAACGGGCAATCACGTTATACTGCTAAATAGAGCTTTTTCCGAAACCATTTCCCAAAATTACTCGCAAGAGTCTCTGCCGCGTCAATGACGCATCCGTAGAATCGCATAACGTTTATCATTCAATACAGCCCTGCTGGAGAGGATTAATTCTTTATTCGAAAATTAAGCGGCGGTGACGGCGCCGAAGTATCCATATTCGGATCTACATGTTTGCTATGCATCACCTCAATTGCCGAAATTTTTGGTTTACGAACCGAGCCGGAAAATGTAATTTCCATAAGACCATCCGATACATCGATATCACTGAATGTATATATTAGTGCGACGTCATGTCCAACTTCTTCATAAATATCCAGATCCGTTATTTTCCGCTCGCCTTCAATATCGACATTCATCAGGCGTTCATTGGGACCGGTAAAATAGATATCCGCAAATAACAACCTTACCTGATATTTGCCATTGGGCACGTGGAATTGATATGCCTGTAATCCATACCGCTCCGAATTGAACAGAGGATCGTGATCAGTTCGGGCAATAGGATCGTTGGTTGTTGATGTTTGTCCGCCGAGATAACCGAATTCTCCGATGGCATAGGCGCGGTCACCATCCCAGGTATTTCCGTCCATGTCGGTGTAATGATTTCCTCCGGCATTAATCCGGTAAATCGTGGGCAATTCCGGACCGCCCACTCTGATGCCGACGTCCACGTTTTGATCCCCGCCATTGGAAGTGATTGCGATTTGTCCGTTATAATCGCCATCCGGGATGCCGGTGCGATCGACATTTATAAACACGACCTGACTAGATCCTGCGGGAATGGTTCCGCTTGCAGGATCCAGAGAGGTAATCCAATTTGTTTCAGGATTTTCATATGAAGACCATGTGAGCGCCTGATCACCGTAATTATAAACTGTGAATGAATTGGTTGCAGCGTAAGCGCCAAAATCGATGGAAGTGGGTGCGACGCCTAATCGGGGTCCGGGTTCCACGTTCTCATTTTCAATAATAATGAGTGTTGCAGAGTTTTTTTGCATGTTTAGCGTTTCGCTGTATTGTCCGCCCGAGAAAATAACTCCTTTGTCCTCAGTCATTTCCAGATCATCGTGCTGGTCCAGCGTTGAGAAACTCTTTGTATTCCTTTCGATATGATAGGCAAACATGTTGCTGTGATCTTTATCGAGCACAAATTTTCGATAACGTGCGCTGCTGAAAGGAATATTATCGATGTTCACATTTACATTATACGTAACCGGTCTTGAGCGATAATAGGTGCCATAAGGTTGCGCCGGATCGTCGCCATCATCCTTTCGGTTGTAAACCAGCCTGTCGCCTTCATCAAAATGATAAATCAAAAGTTCAATAGATTGTCCGGGAGTTCGGGTTGCCATGCAGCGAAACTGGGAAATATCCGTGCTAATGTTATTGAATACATCAGTATGCCCATCAGGAAAATCCACTCCCTGCACCGGAATACGTTCTTCACTTAAGTAGCTGAGCATTTCGTAAACATTGAACGGCGCGGTTTTCAATACTTCAGCCTTATTATTATCTTCTCCAATATAAGCAAGCAAACTTCGCCTTCCAATATCTCGAAGGATACCGCAGTAATGGACTGTCTTTGGCAAATAATATTCACCATGTTCATCGGCAGCTTCCAGAAATGTATCAAATACACCCAGTAACCAGGCGGCAGTATAACGATTATGAAAGTACGGCATTTTTGTCATTTGAAAATTAGGCGCACACTCAGTCAGCAATATTTTTTTATCTTTGTACTGGGAACCGTAAATCTCGCGCACATCCGCAGCCATTTTCCAAACTTCATTACAAATGAAGCGGATGCTTGTGGAATATGCATGCACTGAAAAATAGTCTGCCGGACTTCCGACCTGATTATTACAGTAATTATTTCCATTATATGTATGCTGAACAAAACTCTTGGAATATGTTAGGACAGCAGTGTTATCCGGTCCGCCAATTTGAAGCTGGTTATCGACTTCTTTTAACGGAATTGATGAATAATCATAAATTTTTATAAACCCATCGTAGCCATATTTCTCATGATCCCAAAACATATCATAATTCGGTTCATTCCAGACGCCAAAATACCATGTGCGCGTTTCATTGACACCATATCGATTCTGAAAATGCTCGGTTGTATTTCGAATCAGGCTGCTCCATTCGTTATAATCCCGGGGAGGAGAAATAACAGCGAGTCCGTAGCTGCCGATCTCATTTGGATCAGCCGCCATACATTCCGGCATATAATTGAATTCGACGACAGGAGTTAATCCTGAGCGAGTAACTATTTCATCGAATACCTCATTCACTTTCGTCCAATTATAACCGCCGGTAGATGCGTAGCGGTCTGTATCATAAGGATGTCCGGATCGAGATTCGGAAAACCAGTGCGATCCGTCGTCCGTATTCGGGTTATTGCGGTAGGTTAACAGATTTTGGCAACGCCAATATTGAATCGCTGGTCTTTTGTGTGATATCTCCCTTATCAAATCATGAGCTCTTTTAAAGGCAGGAGTTTGTTCGAAATAAAAACGATTATGATGATAGCCTCCGTAAAAGCTCGTCAACCGAATCGGTTTGGCAGGTGCAGACGCATCGATCGTAATATCCGCTGAATGCACTGTTCGAATGTGATTCAGTAAAAAAAGAATTAAAAGTATTAGTTTCTTGTTCATAATCCACCTTCATAGTTGTTGTTCGTAGCTGGCTTATATCCTAAAGGCAACTTTTGTACCGATACCTCTATTTTTATTATAACCTCATATTAATAATATATTTGTTTTTTGTTAACTCTTATTTAAATAATATATTCAGATACATAAACGTATTTCAAATCTGTTATGCTTTATTTTATTAAATTTTTTGAAGCACCATAATCTTAAAACATGGAAGATAAATTATATAAATTTACAAGCATCATTGTTCCAGAAAAAAATGTCTATATTTGCAATTACCCTGCCATAACGAATTTTTTTATAATCAATATGAAGAAGTGATGCTATTACTATGATCGTAATAAACCCGAAATTCTAAAACGAATAAATGGTTAACACAAAACATACCTTTACAAACCTACTAAGAAAAATTATTTTCATGCCGATTAAAATGGATGAATAAGAAGTTTTTATGAAAGGATGTGCCATGTCAAATAATGAAAAATCAGATGTTCTTGTCGATAAAGACGGTGCCTTGATCCGGGTTGGTGGAGACGAAGATATATATAATGAATTGATGAACTTATTTTTACAGAGTTCATCCGAACAGATCAACGAATTAAGAGAAGCTGTGCGAAAACAGGAGCCCGAGCAAATTGAGCGATTGGCGCATAGCATAAAAGGTGCTGCGGCAAACCTGGGCATCGTTTATGTTCAGAAATCGGCGTATGAACTTGAGATGATCGGGGCGGAAAACAGAATTCAGGAAGCGTCGAAATCACTGGATATTTTGATCAAAGAGCTGGATCGTTTTAGAGATTACTGGGACAACTAAATGATCAGACGGAACGGGACACAATTTTCCGATGTGCTAGCGGCTGTCAACAAACGATTTCAAGGTGATTTGAGTTTTTATAAGTCGATAACAGGTGTTTTCCTGAAAACGACCCGCGAAAATATTGAGAATATTCGTCATGCGATTAAAAATGACGATATGGAAAAAATCAGATTTTCAGCACATTATATAAAGGGAGGCGCTGCCAATATCGGAGCCGAAGAAATTCGGGAAATTGCCGCAAAAATCGAATCAATGGAGAAGGATGTCATATCCGTGCGGCTCGAAAGCCTGTTGCAAGCCGTAGAAACAGAAATGAAGCGCCTGAATGACTTTATCTCCGGCTCATAACTGAAAAAGTTATCATAAGGTGTCCTGATATCAGGGCACAGAGAAAAGGGAATTTTCAACAAATTCGAAAATTCCCTTTTTTTATTGCGTTTGAACGATAGAATAGCTGGAAACTTTATGAAAAAGGTGCACTTGATGAATTTTTCACTTGGATTTCGAGAAAAAATTTATTAAATTTAATGATTATATTTTTAGGAGGCAGATATGTCAGGTCATTCAAAGTGGAGTACAATAAAGAGAAAAAAAGCCAAAACAGATGCTCAGCGAGGCAAGATTTTTACCAAATTGATCAAGGAAATAACAGTCGCTGCCAGACAGGGCGGAGGAGATGAAATGGCGAATCCGGCATTGCGAACTGCAATTGCTAATGCCAAAACAGCCAACATGCCGTCGGTAAATATCGAACGAGCGATCAAAAAAGGAACCGGGGAACTGCCCGGTGTTGTATACGAAGATGCCACTTATGAAGGCTATGGTCCTGGCGGAACAGCGTTACTTGTAGAGGCGCTCACGGATAATAAAAATCGCACTGTTGCTGAGATCAGACATATTTTATCGAAACATAACGGAAATCTCGGGGAATCCGGTTGTGTATCCTGGATGTTTGATAAAAAGGGAGTCATACTCGTCAATTTGGAAGAAATTGACGAAGATGCGCTGCTTGAACTGGTTCTTGAAGCTGGCGCCGATGATATGAAGATAGAAGATGAGTCTTACGAAATTGTGACCTCGCAGGCAAATTTTGAAAGTGTGCGACAGGCAATCGAAGAGAATAACATTAAAATCGAATCCGCGGAAATTAGCATGCACCCTCAAAACACAGTGAATGTGTCAGGCAAGGATGCGGAGCAGCTTTTGAAATTAATCGAAGCCCTTGAAGATCACGATGATGTGAACGATGTCTATTCCAATTTCGATATCGATGCAGATGTATTAAAGGAAATGGAACAGGATTCATGATTGTGATGGGATTGGATCCGGGGATTGTGAATACCGGTTATGCTGTCATCAATTTCAAAGAGAAAGAACCTGTTGTTTCGGATTTTGGCTGTATCCGAACAGATTCGGCATCCGACTTTTCCTTGCGGCTTAAGCATATTTACGATAATCTCGTCTGGATAATACAACAGTACAAACCGCACGCAATGGCACTGGAGGAAGTCATATATGCGAAGAATGTTAAAATAGCTCTTAAAATGGGTCATGCACGCGGAGTAACATTGCTTGCTGCCAGCAATAATGGTTTGACAACTTCAGAATACTCACCCAAAGAAATTAAATTAGCGGCTACCGGTAACGGGGGAGCCTCCAAGCAGCAAGTAAGCAGAATGGTTGCGCAATTATTAAATTTACCTCAGCCCCCTTCATCTTTTGATGTAACGGATGCTATGGCAGTGGCTATTTGTCATGGTTATCGAAAAATGAAAAACCAATTATATTATAAATGATAAGTTATATAAAAGGGACGATTACAAAAAAAACACCGACCTGGCTGGTAATAGACGTAAATAATGTCGGCTTCCAGGTGCAGGTTTCCGTGAACTGTTCTCGTGAAATCGGTGAAAAGGGAAGTACGATAACCATCTTAACGTATTTGCATGTTAGGGAGGATAGTCTGCAATTATTCGGCTTCATCTCCGAAGAAGAACGGGATCTATTTCTCTATCTGATTTCGACATCGGGAATCGGACCGAAAAAGGCGCTTGCGATTCTGTCAGGAAGCAGCGTTCGCGATTTGCAGCAATATATTTTAGAAGAAGATTTGGCAGGTTTAACATCTCTGTCGGGAATCGGGAGACGCACGGCACAACGATTGATCTTGGAATTGAAGGATAAACTAAAACCTGCTGCAGAGCCGGAGCCCGCGCTGCCTGCTGTGGCACCAGACAAAAGACAACTTAGCAGGGAAGCTGTCATGGCGCTCATTTCTTTGGGGTATAATCAAGCTGCTGCACAAAATGCAATCAAATCGATCCTTGATAAGGAAAGCGGACAAATCGGTCTTGAAGAACTGATTACGCGTGCGCTAAGAAAAGTATAAACGAATGCTTTTCAAAATTTAAAATCAGATTGAACTTAATAAGAAACATTGAGTATAAAAAAATCAAATTTAAGATTGCCT
>WJJN01000292.1 GCA_014729735.1 Candidatus Zhuqueibacterota bacterium | reverse complement strand
TTCCCATTCTTCATCATCCCAGTCGGGATACTGGTCAGGCGCTTCGCCGTGCTCAGCGATGATTTTTGGAGACTTTAATTTTTTCCTTTCCTGTCTGATTTCTTCCAATGTAACCTGAAACTCCCAGTTATCGCCAAAATCGTATAAAAATTTCATCGAGCTACCAATATGAATGGGAATCTCTCCAATAAGCACATCGGTCGTGAACGGCTCATCTAAAGAATTAGGGCTGTTAACCTCGACCATGTTTCCAAACAGATCTTTATAATAGTACGAATAAAGGTGATCGTTATCAAAATCAAAGGAGACCAGAATAGTGTCTGTCAAGTCTTCTAATGTCAAATCGCTGTAAATCTCAATCCGCCTCCAGACATCTCCCAGCGACACTTTAAAAATGTACATGCCCTCGCGATACTCAGGTTCGGGAATGGCTAAATTATTCTGCCACTCCGGGAAAAACGGGCGAAAATGGGATTGCCACTCGCCATAAGGCTTATAACCTTTATTCGTTTCATAATCGATTAAAAGATAAATATACTCTTTGGAGCACAACACTTTTTGATTCATATATTTGAAAATGGCATCTCCAAACGTATTTCGTTTAATCTTTAGAATACTCCATCCCTTTCCGGGCTTTGGGTCGCCGTGAAATATTTCGATGAAACCGAATAGCTCCAAAAGAGCAATATTATAGAAGCCCGGGATGTATTTTAACATTTCTTCTGCCCGATCATTGCCTTCAACTTTTAACCCGTTTTTGGGAATTTCCTGCCAAAATTCGAAGCACGCTTTTAATAATAAGCCTGAATGATATGAACCTAACAATTCTCTGGGATTGCTTCTTAGCAGCCAGCTTTCCAGGAGAGTGAAGTAACGTTCTGTATTGTTTAAATCATTCCATGAATTAAAAATCGGCTCATACAATTGGAGAATATCTTTCTTTTGAGTAGGATGAAATTTAACGATTCCCATAGTTCGTAACAGCAAATAAAGCCCGTTAATATTGGCGAAAGCTTTTTGCTGAGGGCGATTAAGATCTATTTTTAACGGCGTCGTTAATCGTTCGTTAATTGAATTTAAATGCTTCATAGAAAAATACGATTTAGATTTTGTGGCTTCAACCTTATTCGATTCAATAAAGTCAAGCAGACAACCAAAATCCTTCAAAATTGTGCCAGGAGCATTTTCGCTGATTTCAGTTTCTCTGAGGATTTGACTGTCGAATTCTGTGAAGACGAGAGGTTTTGAGTTTTTTTGGGGGGTCATGATGAATAACCATTTTCCTATTGAGTGATCGTATTTCAATTGAAAATCATATTTAAAACAAGTTTTTGTTTCCGATGAACTCTGGATTGTTTTTCATCCGCCATGTAGAGCCCTAGCCGAGGTGGTGTAATGAGCGGGAGATTAAAACTCCGGTTCAATTCATTATGCATTTTCTATTTCAATAATGTACATTTAATAACTTTATTAAATCCAATTGATTTTAATCGAATAAAATAAATCCCGGATGGACAATCCTTAGCATCCCAGGTTAAAACATGAGCACCGGCATTTAATTGTCCTTGATATAATTGGTCTACAATTTTTCCATTGATGTCATATACCAGCAAATTAATTTTTGTTTTTTGAGGCAATTCAATTTTTATGCTGGTTGTCGGATTGAATGGATTTGGATAGTTATCGGATAATTGAAATTGGATCGGTAAATTAGACTTATTTACAGAAGTTTGTTCAATAATCTTTATGATAACATGGATGGAATCTTTCAATTCACCATCAGAGACAATCAGCGAAAAGGAAGTGTCATTTGCAGTTAAGGGTATGGTACCGGATAAAATCGAATCGGCAGCAGATAACCAGGACGGGTAGTCCAAAAATTGAAAAGTTAATTCATTCCCGTCGGCATCAAGAGCTGAGGCAATGTAAACAAATTCCTCATTTTGTTTGGTTGATACAGAATCATGAGATAGAATTTCTGGCGAATGGTTTATCACATTAAGACTGAGAAGGAGTGAGTCTGCTTGCTGAGGAATATCTGAATCCTGAACCTGAGCAGCAAATTGGAATTGACCGGAGGAACGTGGAATGCCAGACACAATGCCCGATTCACTAAGATTCATTCCTTCAGGCAAAGTTCCGTTGACAATAGACCACGTGTAAGGTTCTATGCCTCCCGATACATTCAGAGTATCATGATATTCGTTATTATATACGCCATCTTTAAGGTCCTGGGATGAAATGATTAGCGGATTTGTTCTTATTAAAATAAATACTTTTAATGAATCTGAGAGGTCCCCATCTGTAGCAATAAGAGTGAAAGAAGAATCTGATGCTGTTAAAGGAACAACGCCATATAGCTTTTTGTTTGCGAAAGAGAGCCAGGACGGATAATTAAAAAATTGAAAAGTTAAATCATGACCATCTTCATCTATTGCAGATGCTGTATAGAGGAAGTTTGATCTTTTCATAATTGATATTGTATCGCCGGATGTTATCTGTGGTGAGTTGTTGATTACATTAAAATTAAGAGATAGCGAATCTTTTTGAGGAGGATTATCAGAATCCTGAATCTGAGCAGTAAATTGGAATTGACCAGAAGAACCCGGAATACCGGAAAGAATGCCCGATTCACTAAGATTCACTCCCTCAGGCAG
>WJJN01000291.1 GCA_014729735.1 Candidatus Zhuqueibacterota bacterium | reverse complement strand
GGTTTTATGACATATTTGATAATATCCTGTTGTAATTGAATCAATTTTACATCGGGATTATGCTGCGCTGCAATGACAACTGTGTGTACGCGTTTGGGTTTGCCATTTTCATATTCGATGGTTACCTGAGATTTTCCATCCGGTCGCAGATAAGGCAGTATATTTTTCTTTCGTATTTCAGACAGCCGTTTGGTTAATTTATGCGCCAGTTGGATCGGCAGCGGCATTAATTCTTCGGTTTCATCAATTGCGAAACCAAACATCAAGCCCTGATCGCCTGCACCTTCCCGGTCCACGCCCATTGCGATATCCGGGGATTGACGGTCAATCGACGATAACACGCTGCAGGTTTCACTATCAAAGCCAAAGCTTGCATCGATATATCCAATGTCCTGAACAACCCCGCGAACGATTGTCGGCATATCAACATAGGTCTCTGTGGTAATCTCTCCACCAATTAATGCCAAACCGGTTGTCACAAATGTTTCGCACGCAACGCGTCCGTTCGAATCGTCTTTTAAAACTGCATCTAAAATCGCATCAGATATCTGATCAGCCATTTTATCCGGATGTCCTTCTGTCACGCTTTCAGATGTAAAAAGGTAGGATTTCATAGTCACCTCCCGTAGTATTCGAGTTGTATCTGATTAATTGTCTGTTATTTATAAAAACTCACTATAGTTTTTCTTCATAATTTTAAATATAAAGTTTTCAACGCTTTTAGAAGATGAAAGCTGCAACACTTTTTCTGCTAATTTTTCAGCTTCTTCAAAAGTAACGGATCTTATGATTGTTTTGATTTCCGGCAGGACAGCAGGTGAAACGCTGAGCTCGTCTAATCCGAGCCCCAGCAAGATTAATGTTGCAATGGGTGAGCCAGCCATTTCACCACACATTCCAACCCAAACTCCCTGTCTATGTCCGGCATCTACAACATCTCTGATTATCCTGAGAACTGATAACGGCAGGTTTTTATAGAGATAAGAGATATGTTCGTTGCCTCGATCCACAGCTAATGTATATTGAATGAGATCATTTGTGCCGATACTCAAAAAATCGACCTCTTTTGCGATAAGATCTGCTAAAATGGCAGCGGACGGCACTTCGATCATAACACCAATATCGATATTTTCATCAAAGGGAATTTTCTCATTTTTTAATTCATTTTGAATATCAGCAATAACTTTCTTTGTTTCCATAATTTCGTCAACACAACAAATCATGGGGATCAATATTTTTATGTTCCCCTGGGCACTGGCTCTCAAAATAGCGCGCAACTGGGTTTTAAAAATGTCTTTTCGTTCAAGGCATAACCGAATGGCGCGCAATCCGAGAAACGGATTTTCCTCCTGCGGAATATTGATACAGCGCGGCTGTTTATCTCCACCGATGTCCAGCGTTCGAATGATGACAGGGTTGGGTTTCACGTGCTTTGCGATGCGGTTATATTCGCTATATAATTCATCTTCAGACGGAAGCACGTTCTTCATTAAATACAAATATTCGGACCTGTATAATCCGATCCCTTTTGCACCATACGTTTTTACGGTTTCGATCTCATCCGGAAATTCAAGGTTTGCTGAAAGCTCGATGTCCTTACCGTCCCGTGTGCGGCATGGCAAATCCCGGATTTGTTCAAACCGTTTTGTGAAATTGATATATTTTTCCTGTTTCTTGCGATATTTTTCAAGTGTATTAGCAGAGGGGTTAATGATAACCTCGCCGGCTTTGCCATCTACGATTACCCGGTTTCCGGTTTTGATCTCATTGCTCAGGTCCCTTAATCCGACCACTGCCGGAATTTGCAGCGAGCGCGCCATAATTGCTGCGTGAGATGTTTTGCCGCCAAGATCAGTAACAAAAGCAAGCACAAGGCGCTTGTTCAATTGGACAGTTTCCAGAGGTGTTAATTCCCGGGCAAAGATGATCGATTTTTCCGCAATACTATTGATAAATGATTCTTTTTTACCCTGGATATTTCGAATTACCCGCCGCTTTACATCCCGGATGTCGGCAACCCGCCCCATGAAATATTCATCATCAGCAGACTCCAGTAGATTCTGAAATTTTGCTAATACACAGTTATAGATATAATCTGCATTCTTGCGCTCTTTGGAGATACGTTCGATTGTCTCATCAATTATTAGACTGTCTTCGAGTAACATTTTATAAACGTTGAAAAGCTTTTCGCCATCTTCCCCAATTTTAATACTTGCTTTGCGGTGGATTCTTTTTAATTCGTCTTTTGTCTTTTCAATCGCTTTTTGAAATTTTGAAATTTCCTTTTCAATTTCCGATGTTTTTAGATCACACTGCTCCACCTTCACGACATCGCCAGAGAGCACGTAAGCCTTGCCAATTGCTATTCCCGGAGAAGCCGAAATGCCTTCAAATAGTTGTGCTTCTTTAGTTGAATTCATTTACTCCTCATTAAATTTTAAGTTTATTAATTCAACCAGTGCTTTTACTGCAAGTTCTTCATCTTCTCCATCTGCCACGATGCGAAGCACACTACCCATTTCCGCTGCTAAAGTCATAACACCCATTATACTTTTACCATTTACTTCACGGTCATTCTTTGCAACCATTACGTCCGATTTATACTGCGAAGCGCATTTTACAAATTCTGCCGCTGGTCTTGCATGTAAACCCAATTTATTTTGAATTTTTACCTTCACTTCCTTCATTTTATTGAACGCTTATATCATTAATCCTATCAATACAGAAATTCCAATCACAATAACCATATTCATTGTCATTGAGAGTTTTTTACCGTAAGTTAATACGATAGACAATAATAACAGTGGAATATAAACGAAAACACCTTTATTCCCCTGACCTTCAGCGTAAATCCAATATCCTGCGATAACTGTTAGTGCTCCCAAAAAAATAGTCAGGATCGAATTCAACCGGCTGAAATATTTTCGAGTTCCACTAATCGAAAGATCGCGGATAATATCAAATCCTTTGAAATAACCCTTAAAAATACCATCGATCCGAAAGTAGATGTGGGGTATGTTGTACACCACCAGAAACACAACTACGCCGATATATCCGAAAATTAAAGAGATAATGACTCCGAAAATTGCGGATACAGGTTTAACAAACTGCCAGAACAATGCATCTCCGATTGCGCCCAGAGGTCCGCACATCCGTTCTTTGAAAATTGTAATCGGTCGTTTATCATCCCATTTCTGAAAAATCGCCTGTTCTTCAAGCCGGGTCAGAGCACCGAGTGCAAACGAAGCCATGTAAGGATGGGCGTTGAAAAAATCGAGATGCCGGTTCAGAAAATTTCGTACTTCCTTTTCATTCCGGCATATTCGTCTAGCAACCGGAAGCATGCAGAAACACAATCCCAATCCGAGCATGCGTTCGTAATTCCATGTTCCCTGGATATAAAAAGCCCGAAATAAAATCTTGATAAGATCACGTTTTCTTATTCGGTTCATATAGGTATTCACTTTAAGATCATAAAATTAATAAAATAAGTAACGATAATACAATTCCGATAAAAAAATAAGCGATATTTCTTTTTCTTAAGAACATGCTCAACATAGTACCAACGCCCAGCGCCAACATTCCGATTTTGCTGTATGCAAACGGTTCATCGAAATAGGACGGAACAAACGCTGCCATTTTACCGACTACCAGTACCCCAACCGAGAAAGAAATCGCGATGAGAAAAAATCCGATTAAAAAAGCATGACCCACACCGCCGATGTTCAACAAGCTGATGCGTGTCAGATCCAGATCGTCCGCAGCTCTGTCTGCCCGATAAACGAAAAAGACATTTCTTTTTCGCATCGAGTTTACAAATTTGCCGCCCAACCAGCCAACAAGCACACCCCATAACAGCGCAATTACCAGAATGATGTTTTCAGTATTCACCTGCTTTTGCAGTAGATGGATCGCCAGTCCGGCTCCTACCAGTGAACCGACATTGCCTTCGGAAGTGTGTGTGCCTCCGGCAGGAATTTCTGCAAGCCACGGCAATTGAAACAGGATGCCCATCAGTAATCCGATTTCAGGACTACCCAACATAAAGCCGATCAGGGTGCATGCAACGAGCGGTTGGGAGAACATGAATTGCCAACCGGCAGCCGTGTCTATGGCAACAAATCCACCGAAAATGCAAATGATTACAAGATCAGATACGAACTCCATCGCGCTGATTACACCTTTCAGGATAAGTGCAGAACGTTATGAATATGCGTGTAAAACATAATTAAATTCCAAGATAATAATATTTTATTTTATAATCAAGCAAAACTTTAAAATTATTACAGATTGATACTTTTTCGATCCGTTTAACGAAAGCGATTTCAATCAATTTATTGCGCTTTCTTTGAATCGCAGCCTGTGATTAGTCGCATCCAATGTGACTTCAATTCCCAATGGCAGGGTCGGTTTATTTGCCACATGCCCGATGGAAAAACCGAATACGATGGGAATATCCAAATGCTTCAATCGGTCGATGAAGACTTCCTCCACGCTGAGCGTATTGATAAACGCCGGCTTGTAATCGGAGGGTCCGCATCTCGAACAACGGTCGATGATTATACCTGCTGCGTTATCCAGTTTTCCAGCTAACAATAACTGCGTTAACATGCGATCGATGGAATACGGCTCTTCGCCTACCTCTTCGATGAAAAGAATTTTACCTGCTGTGTCGAACTCATAAGGTGTCCCTAACAGCGCAGTCATTAAGGTTAAATTGCCACCAATCAGCCTGCCACTGGCAAATCCGCCGTTGATCGTGAAGAAATGAGCAGTCGGGGATAGCTCGCTTTCCGGCTTTGGATGCGCTATTTCGCCGATTGCAGTTTTGCTTCCGGTAATTTTGAAAAAATAGTTCTGCGTATACTCTGTAAAACTGGAAATTGCTACCGGTCCGTGAAAGGTAACCAGCCCGGTCATCGCATGGATCGCCAGATGCAGCGATGTGATGTCGCTGTAGCCCAATAGAATTTTGGGATTCTCTCTAATGAGATCGTAATCCAGCATTTGCAATAGTCGCATGCTGCCGTATCCCCCCCGTAGTGCGACGATAGCTTTCACTTCATCATCACGAAACATCTCGTGCAGATCAGCAGCACGCTCCTCATCGGATCCCGCGAGATAGCCATAGCGCCGGGAGATATTTTTGCCGAATTTTACATTAAATCCGAGACTGTCCAGCGTTTCCCGCCCTTCGCGGATTGTCTGTGGATCGAAGATTCCGCTTGCGGGAGTAATCAGACCGACCGTATCGCCCTTGCTCAGTGCCGGGGGTTTGATTATTTTTTGGGATTGACTTTTAGCTCCGGCAATGCCAGGTGCCAGTGCAGCCGCCGTGCCGATCGCAGATACTTCGCCGATAAAGCGGCGGCGTGTGATATTTGATTTCATTTTTACCTCTTGTTATTTTTTAACTCTGAAAATTACTTCCAATTCAACAGCTACGTTTAAAGGTAATTCCGCCACTCCCACGGCACTTCGGGCATGAATACCCCGCTCACCGAACAATTCTTTGAAAAACTCCGATGCACCATTTATCACTGCCGGCTGCTGCGTGAAACCAGGTATGCTATTCACAAAACCAACAACCTTTACTACTTGATCGATTTTATCCAAATCTCCGACCACGCTTTTCGCTGCGCTCAATGCATTGAGCGCGCAAATTTTTGCTGCCTGATATGCATCTTCAATACTGATATCCGTACCCACTTTACCGGCATATTTAACTTCTCCTCGTACAACCGGGATCTGCCCTGAAGTGAAAACAAGATCACCTGATCGAATGGCAGGAATATATGCGGCAACAGGTTTTGGTGTTTCAGGAAGCTCGATTCCCATTTCCAATAGTTTTTTTTCGATAACCATCTTATCCTCCTATTTTTTAGTATAAAGATAAGATAGTAAAAAATTATTAAAAGTCAATTGGAAACATCTTTTAACGCGGGCATTCTTAATATGAGATACAGGTTCAAGGAGGAATGTATTTCCCCGGAAAATTGAGTCATGAAAGATACCAGGGGAAATTCAGTAACTTGAATTCATGATTCACGAGGTACATTGTCAATTGTAAAAAATCAGTGGATATTATAAATTCCAAGCCGCAACCGGTAAGGATTGATTTTCATTTTGATATTACCTAATTTCAAAGTGATGATCTCCTGCTTCTCCAGTTCAATTTCCTCCGCAAAACGGTCGATTAATTGCAAAGTAATAGCTGTGCCGTCATAATTAAAATTCTGCTTCTGCTTGTTAAGAAGCGTTTCTCGGAAATCCGGTATTTTCGAAATAAAGGTTTTAAGCTCCTCTACGGAAAACTTGCTGAAATGGCAATAATCGCCGCAGCCACTCGCAGTCAGTGCTTTGCCATTTATTTCCTGCTCCAGGTCTCTTAGTTTGGGAAATGCAAAAATCGGCTTTTGAAGATAAATCGCTTCCCCAATGACTTGATTGCCAGCGGTGGTCAGCAGAGCTTTTGATGATGCCAGCGAATCGAGAAAATTTTTCCGGCTGATAGAACGAAAGGTAATACGCTCACAAT
>WJJN01000290.1 GCA_014729735.1 Candidatus Zhuqueibacterota bacterium | reverse complement strand
TCAACCGTACCACCTGCCCACTCTGTTCTGATATTGATACAATTTTGGGCAAGCAGCTCATCCGTACCATTCATATTGATGATACCAGGATCCACGTTCATGGTGTTTTCTTCTACGAAAAATTGGAACGGTTGATGATCTACAGTAACCTGTGTCGAGTCGATGATGACATCGGCTGTATCTCTTTCATACGACCAAACTGTCCAGGACCATGGACCTTCCTGGTTTTCGAACATTGCTTTATTATAATTGTTCATCCACGGATTGGCGACCACATTATCAAACTGGTTCCAGTAATCTACGACAGGCTGGGTGTAAAACCAATTATTGTTTTTCAGTTCCCAAATCATTTCGTCTGCGGTCAAATCACCATCGCCGTTAGGATCATATTGATATCCATAAACACCGCCAGGACCGTAAAGAGAATCAAGTGCCTGCGGATCCCACTGGATCTCGGCATAGTTCATCAGACCTTTCACTTCCTGATCAAAATGTCGTTTGATTTCATCAAAATCATCCGAGAACGCATGGCAGTTGAGGAAAAGGCTATTCTTGATAATTTCCTTAATCTGATTATGGCTATCAATCGGATGAACCATGGAACCAATAAAAGAGCAATGGTTGATTTCTAAATGAAATGCACCTCTGGCTGCAAAACAACCGAATTTATAGAATGTTGAATTCTCAATAAGCACTGTATCCATATTGCTCGAATGAAAAAGCGCCCCATTCCATGTGGTACCTGTGGGATTTCCGATATTCATAAAAACACAGTCCCTGATAATATAGTCATTTCTGCCACCCGGATCATTGAACACAGCCCAGTTCGTAAGGGGAGCTTCAACTACACAGCCTTCATAAGTCATAGTTTTCCCCGGTACATTTGCTGTTTGCATAATCCAGGAAATTCCACCAGTACCGTCCAGATTAATACCACTAATCCAGAGATTTTTAAATGTAGCATCATCATATAACTGCCACCAGTGATTTACATTGCCACCATCAGGTGTAAGACCGCAACGGATAACCGGAGGTCTGTTGTTTTCATCCGGTGCATCGGCAACGATGACCAATGGGAAATCGCCCTGAATAACTTCTGTCAGAATATACTGAGCACCACGTTGCAGTTTATATACTTTATGGACTCTTTCGCCGGCAGCAGTTGTATCACCGTGGATTGCCATGTTAAGAGCCCCAAGTAATGGCGCGCCACTCTCATCAACCGGGCTAACGATGAGTGTATCGCCCTTTGATACATTCTGTGCGAAAAGTATGCTGCTGCCAAATAGCAGGATCATTACGATAGCTGATAAT
This sequence comes from Candidatus Zhuqueibacterota bacterium, assembly GCA_014729735.1. Classification (GTDB taxonomy): domain Bacteria; phylum Zhuqueibacterota; class Zhuqueibacteria; order Thermofontimicrobiales; family Thiofontviventaceae; genus Mariaggregatimicrobium. Next base: position 2,822 of record WJJN01000290.1, on the reverse strand, counting down.
ACTAACTTTTTGTTCATGTCTGAACTCCTTTTAGTTTTTTGGTTTTAATGAATTTAATCGATTCTTTCCTTACAAAAAACGACTAATGTATTAAGATGAATAAAGTACCATCACCTGCCTTTCTGTTTTAAGTAAGAATCTCAATGAGTTAATGACCGAACGAAAACATTTTAAAGCGAAAATATTTATATAGTCTTTACAAATTTCGTCCCCGGACCTCTTTTCATACAGGAAGAATGGAAAGATTACTTATCCTGCCCGCGTCAATAGAAGGACTTTAAATAGCTTTCGTACAGTCATGAATAATACCTTTTAGCTTGTCTATCACCTCCCTTTAAAAAGCTTATATTGTACTTCCTCCTAAAATTTTTCACAATAAAACCTACTAAAACTGATACCTCAATCCCATATTAGCACTTCTGCCGTAGTCTTCGATATAGCTGGCGTAATCATTATGATTAATGACATCTCTTTCAAGCTCGTTTGTCAGATTATTGACATTCAGGAAAAACTCCAGCCCGTCTAGCGGTAATTTTTGCCTGATCTGAAGATCATAGCGGTAGAAATCCGTAGAGTATCCCCGCAGCTTTTCATACCAGTTCGTCGATTTGAATATGTTGGACTTGTATCGCATTGCCCAGCGAATGGAAAATCCTTTGTAATCATAACCCAGTGTGAGATTCAATAAATGATCCGGTTGCGAAATCATCGGACTTGTGTAGGTGGTGTCATTTGGAACAAGATATGTTATCAAATTCCAGTTTTCATCGAATTCTGCTTTCACATCGATCCTGGTTCGCAAGTATTCTGCCTCTGACTTATTGCGGGTGTAGTTCACATTCATCACCAAACCTCTCAACAAGCCCGGTAAATACCAGAAGTTGGATTGCCACTCGATTTCATAACCGTAATTAATCACTTCGTTCGGATTATTGGTAGCATAAGCCGCTCTCTGCCGGTGCATAAGTGTCGGTAGCTCAAAATAAGCAGTATCCTGAATAACAGTCTGTCCCGTCCAGAAAATCATGTCCGTAATATTTTTATAGAATGCACCAATTGACAACAATCCGATTTTATTGGAATGAATCGACATCTGAATATCCCAGTTTTTGGATAATTCCGGTTTCAGCCGAAAATTACTCAGATTGTCAATTTGACCCTGATTGGTAATCACCCAACCGGGCATAATGTTGTTGTAATTGGGGCGTTGCAGCGTATGGGTATATCCTGCTTTGAATGTCAACCATTCTGTTGGTTTGTAAAATGTTTGAATCATGGGCAGCCAGAAATCATTTTCGCGCACTTTGGTGACCGTGTCGACTGGTGTCGCCCGCCAGTCCCTTAGAACACCTAACCTGTTGCCGCGGTAGCCTGTGTATTCGGTGCGATTCGATTCATAGCGAATACCAGGCACCAACATTAAACTGGAGCCGATATTGATTTCCGGCATCAGGTAAAACGCATAATAGTCTTCCGTACCATCGTAGTCTTCAAAATTAGATTCGATAAAATTTTGATGGGGAAAGGCATACATATCTGACACTGCTTTTACCGGGTCATAGTTATCCATGACAAGATCGTGAATCCGGCGAAAATCAGCCTTGTCAAATACATTACCAAAATCATACCTTCCGTCGAGAAATTCCTTGCCTTCATAATCCGGATCTAAGAAATCCGCTAACAGAATTCGCATGTTATCTGCGTCCCAGGCATCCAGAGTTCGCTGACCAAACTCATCCTTGAATGCCTCGTAAACCATATTCCTGTAATCCTGAGATCCGCCTTCATTTGCTGCCCTCAGCGTTGTTTTATCATACTCTTTTGATTTATGTTTATATTTTCCACCCAGGCTCATTTTTATATTGATATTGTCGGTAATGTTAAAATCATAAGCCATATTTAGCTCAGCAGCTAAATCCCGTTCATTTGTTTCGCTCTCTTCATGCTCTATACCACCCAGATGCATGAAAAAGACTGCTTCATCCATGGAAGCGACCAGTGAATCAGGTATTGTTTCCGGATCCAGATTCACATTATACTTGGAATCTCTGTCAGTCGGAAAGGGATTCGTTGGCGAATTATTATTGCTTGAAATGATTCGTGCCGGTAATATGTTTTCGGAATAGGAATGGGAGAAGGCTGAGTTGATTTCCCAATTTCTCCAGCGGTGGTCAAGCTGCAATGAGTTGGTAATAACCGTCAACCAACTCTCCGGAGTATCCTGATAATTTAATTGAAATCCTTGTAATTCGAAATCATATATGTTTGTGAATCGTGTTTCTTCACGGTTAATCCGGCTAATGAAATTGGATGATTTTATTTCCGTTGATGGCAATGTATAATCCAAAACCAATGCGCCGCCGACTCGCTCAACATCCCTGAAAATATCCATTATACGCATGTTGTTTGTTCTTACGGGAGCCGTTTCATTTTCCTGAGAGAAGCCGACGTTTCCCAACTGTTGAGAACCGGCATCCTTTTTTTCATAATCCATCTGGGCATATACTCCCAATAAGTTTGCATAAAAACGACTACTGCCGCCCACAGATAATTTATAATCTTTATATGTATCTCTCAGACTGTTATAACCGCCCTGTGCGATGACGTTAAACGATGGTCTGTCCGGTGCTTTCTTGATTTTGAAATTCACGATACCACCGGTGGCAGTTGCTTCCTGATTTGCCATCACCGATTTTGTCAGTTCGATGCCTTCCAGCATGTAGGGAGAAATCATGCTGAGGTCGGTACTACGGTCTTCTTCTCCGGTCGCTGTCATGTTCACGCCATCGATCTGGATCAGTGCGTATTTCGGTCCCATCCCG
>WJJN01000289.1 GCA_014729735.1 Candidatus Zhuqueibacterota bacterium | reverse complement strand
TCTCCTGCCGATTGGATAATTCGACTCATTTGCCCGAGGTTTTCATGATAGATGTCACCCTGGAAGGTAATCAGAGCATTGTTTGTAGCTTCCCAATCCATACGGAAACCCGCGCTAAGCATATCCCAGGCACCATTTGTTTCTGAATTAAGAGAATCCACAAAATTATCATGGTCAAAATATCTGCCATAGACACGATAATGAAGATTTTCAGTAATCGAGCTTCCATGTCGCATATAGCCGATGAATGTATTTTCAGTTCCGGAGCCAATGGAAGCATATTCATCGGTGGTTTCAGCCGCGCTTCGTGTGATGATGTTGATAATTCCGTTTACCGCATTCGATCCCCACAATGAGGCACCCGGTCCGCGGATTACCTCGATTCTATCGATTTCATTCAAAGGGATGTTCTGCGAATCCCAAAAAACACCGGAAAATAGCGGAGTATAAACGCTTCTTCCATTGATAAGTACCAGCAGTTTATTCGCGAATACACCGTTAAAACCGCGACAGCTAATCGCCCATTTATTTGCATCGATGCGCGCGACCTGCAAGCCGGGCACTAATCGTAGAGCTTCTGGGACTGTTCTGGCACCGGCATTACGAATATCATCGGCAGTAATCACTGAAATTGCGGCACTCACATCCGAAACTTTAACAGATTTACGCGAAGCAGTGACGACTTCGAGTTCCATAAGCTCAGGAATAGAGAGGTCACTCAAATCCGGTTCCTGTCCATAAGCTTTCCCCAAGAAGCAGAGTATTGGCAAAAATGATAACAGGCAAATAACTTTAATAAAAATAATTTGTTTGTTTGATAACATATTAAGCCAGGTTTCAATATTGCAAAAAATTACCACTGTAATATAGTGACGTCGAATGTATCATCACATTGCTTCTCTCATTAATAAATTAGTTTGGATGAAATGTGATGTTGAATAACGGTGATAATCAGCGAAGAAAAGTATTGTGATCTAAAAATATCTCATCAACTGTAGAAGATGCTAATCGTTACTAATAAACAAAATTTTTTCTCAGATGGAAAAATAAGCGCAGATAAAATATATACAAATTTTTATAAAATGTCAAGCAAAAACAAAGGATCAGCGATAGAGTAAATGTAGAAAAAGCGGACAAGTATAAAACCTGATCTGAATCCTGTCAAACGACAAATACATTGCAAATGATGAAGATAGAAGGATCACTTGTATAAAGATTTTTTTTATATTTTGGTTGACTATTTCGCTGAATAGTATTAAATTATTTAAATAAATGACATTATTGAACATAATTAACTGAAAAATCTTGAAAGGAGATTAGTATGCCAGATTATCATGAACCAACAGAAGAATTGCAGTCAAAAGATAGAAATTATGTTCGAGCATTAAGTAGTCTAAAAGAAGAAATCGAAGCGGTAAACTGGTATCATCAGCGGGTTGCCGCATCGGATGATGAACAATTAAAAGGAATAATGGCGCACAACCGGGATGAGGAAATTGAGCATGCATGTATGACTTTGGAGTGGCTTCGCAGAAACATGCCCGGCTGGGACGAACAGCTAAAAACCTATCTGTTCACTTCCGGTGATATCACCTCTCTGGAAGAGGAAGCAGAGGCAGAAGAAGGTAGTTCCGAATCCGGAAATCGTTCCGATATCGGGATTGGTAGCTTAAAATCAAAATAAGAAAAATAAGCAAGGATAATAGTGGAACAAGGAGGTTAACATGGACATATTAAAAAGATCGCTGGCGCCTGTCACGGAAAAAGCATGGGAAGAAATCGACGAGCAGGCTCGGCAAGTATTGACTGGCATGCTTTCCGCCCGCAAATTCGTCGATGTGGAAGGTCCGAAAGGATGGAATTATGCTGCTGTGCCCCTCGGGCGACTGGATGTATCAGAAGATTCTTCTGAAAAAGGAGTGGATTATGGCGTAAATAAAGTATTGCCATTAGTCGAAACCAGAGCATTTTTTGAAATAGATTTATGGGAATTGGATAATATCGAACGCGGTGCGCTGGATATTGATCTGAGCGATCTGGAAGCTGCTGCTAAAAAGATGGCGGCATTTGAAGAAAACGCGATCTATAATGGATTCCAGCAGGGACACATCAAAGGTTTGAAAGAAGCAAGCGACCACAAGCCGCTGGAGATCTCGGGTGATCCCGAAAAAATTCCGGCAGCCGTAACAAACGGACTTATAAAACTTGCCGATGAATCTATCGAGGGTCCATATTATTTAATTGTCACTCCAGAACTGTGGGTAAAAATCGCAAGTTACTCACGGGGATACCCGCTGAAAGCGCAGTTGAAAGAACTGCTCGGCGGAAACGTGATCATGAGCCCGTTTGTCAACGATGCATTCCTTGTTACCGGACGCGGCGGAGATTTCCAGCTCGTACTGGGACAGGATTTATCCATTGGATTTCATTCTGCCGATAAAAAGAAAGCACGGTTATTCTTCACCGAATCGTTCACCTTCCGGGTGATCGATCCAGCCGCGATCGTGGCGATGAATATCAAATAAAGCTATAAAATGCAAATCAGCCAACATCTGGCGTATCGTCGGTGTTGGCTGATTTTTAGAAAATTTCATTTCATTGAAAAATAATAGAATAGATATGATACTTGGAGGTTTCATGGAAACAAATTTTGCGAAAATGTGGGTTATTGCCGGAGGCGTGTTTAATCTGGCTTTCGCCATATTTCATTTTCTGTTTTGGAGATTATTCCGATGGAAACAGGATTTACCGAAACTTGCGCCGGTGAATCGTGCCATTATGCAGGTATTGAATATCCGGCTGATTTATGTTCTCATCGGATTTGCATATATATCATTTTTCTTTACTAATGAATTGACCTCGACGCGGCTGGGACGGGAAATACTGTTATTCATCGCAGTGTTCTGGATCATGAGAGCCGGTGAGCAGAAAATATTTTTCGAGCTTCGGAATCGGGTGTCAATCGCTCTGTTCATCTTCTTTTTATGTGGAGGGATTATTTATTTGCTGCCGCTTATTTATTAAAATAGAATATCGAGTTTTTACTTTTGGCAATGTTCGCAGAAAAAACTGCTCCTGCCTTTTTGGACGATACGTTTAATTTCATTTCCGCATTTTTTGCACGGCTCCCCTGCGAGTCCGTATACATTTAGCATTGATTGAAAATCACCTTCGATGTTGTAAACCGTGCGAAAATCCGACACCGAATTGCCCAATGTTGTTCCCATGCGGTCGATTGCCGCGCAAAGAACAGCCGGAATAATATGAGCCAGAGCATCAATTTCGGCAGACGTCATGGTATTGGTGACACGCTGTGGATGGATTTTCGCCCGGAACAGTATTTCATTGGCATAGATATTTCCGATACCACACACTTTGCTCTGGTTCAT
>WJJN01000288.1 GCA_014729735.1 Candidatus Zhuqueibacterota bacterium | reverse complement strand
GTGACTATTTATATTATATCGTCAACGAAATACAAAATTTTACCTCATCGCATCACGACAAATTTGCCGATGTGCTCTGCCTGTTCATCGCCGAGGCGGGCGATGATCTTGTAAAAATAAACGCCGTTTGCCAGCGGATCGTAATCCTGATCCAGCCCGTTCCAGTGCACCGTGTTGAATCCTGAATTGCCGGACGCATGTTCCAGTTGTCGGATCAGTCTTCCGGCGACGGTATAGACTTTAATAACAACAACATCCGCCGGTTGCGTAAGAAAATAAGTAAAGTTTGTCTCATCGCGAAACGGATTCGGATAATTGAGTACATCCAGCAGTTTGAGCTCCGAAACCACCCGGAACGAACTGCGCTGATATGCCGCATTATCGCTGGCGTCCTTTACAAACACTTCCAGCAGATGATCGCCGTCAGCTAATTCCGGCGTGAATTTCACACGGGCTTTCAGTGCGGGATCGTCTCCGTGATCCACGGATAATAATTCCAGCCGCGGCATTTGCTGGTTGTATGCAATTCTGTTGCCATTCATGATGAGATGAATTCTGCTGGTGTCCTGTGAAATGGGAGCCGGGCTGTTATCGTACATCGAAATGACGATCTGCGGATTTCTGGAGACATACTGCCCGTCCACGATCTGCTGTCCGTCAAAGGTCAGCGTGATGTCCGGGCGGAGGGTGTCGGCGCCGACCATTACCTGCGTCGAGTACAGATTATTGGCTTCGCTGAGTTCATTCAGTGAATCATCGGGATCGATCTCCAGATACAATTGGTTCAGTCCGACATGCCCGACTGTATTAAACGAAAACGATATGGTCTCATTCGCGCCACTCTCCAGATGATCGATCATCTTTGTACCGATTTCCTGCCTGCCAGCCGCCGGATCGAGATATTGCAGCACGACCGGGATGCTATCTGCCGGGACATAGCCCACATTGTACACTGTCGCATCGATACCGATCACGCTTCCTGCCAGCACGGAATCGCTGCTCATTGTCACGACCTCGTCTGAAATCGCGATATCTGCCACCGGCTCATATTTCACCTCCCAGTTTTCGAGATACGTCGAGCCGGAACCCTGTTCATCGATCAGCTTAGCGCGTAGTTTCAACTTCGGATATATACCGGCATTAATCCGCGCCAGCGACACCACCTTTTTTGCCGGTAAATCAGACAGGATTGGATCCCATGTCCTGTTCTGCTTATGCAATCCCAGCACCTCCACTTTTATATTCGATGCCGGAACTTGTGACGATAAATTACAGGCGAGCATATTCCATCTGTTCGCCGGACCGATTGGCTCGGATTCAACCACGCCCTCCTTGGCAAAGGTTTTCAGCGAATCTTCGGCAACAGCCACGCCCTGAGTCCGGGGAGTGAGCTCCTCGACCACGGTTCCGGGTTCTGCCCCTTTTCTGCCGATGATTGCCCAGGAGTCACGAAATCCCACATCCCGGCACAGGCTGCTGCCAACGCTCTCTAATGCGAGATAAGCATCCTCAGTCATTTGCTGATGCCCGGAATCCCGGATACCGATCAGCACATAATAGTCCTCCGGAATTGCATTCAAAAAAGTTGTCATCTCCGCGACATCTGTGGCACTGACATGGGTGTCGAACTTGCGAAATTCTAAAAATTCGCCGGAGGAATTGCAGACAGCGATGTTATGCCCCCGGGTCGCAGTCGCCACTGCCTCGGAATTCACGAAAATTACGGCATAATTCAGATCATCGAATCCTGAGGACTCCACGCGGAACGTGATCGTCTCCGAACGCAAGCCAACGCCTTCAGCCGTGAGCTCCGTATCTTCAAATATATTTTTAGCAAACTGCACCGGTTCTTTCTGTGTCCAGCCGAATTGATCAGCAATCCTGAACATGGAAGAAGCCGGCGCGCCAGCATCGCTATCTCCGGTTTTCAGGCAGCGCCAGAAATAAAGCTCATTTGGCAGGAGATTCTGCGGCTGCCAGTTGGTGACGATCACGCGCTGCTCCATTTGCGGCGATTGTTGTCTAAAATCACTATCAAATCGATTCGTTGTGTCCAGCTCAAAAATGAATTGCCCCTTTTCGTCAGAGTCAGGCGGATTATTGATTTGTAGCAGCAAATCCGCCGGACGAATAACCTGATTGCGTTGCGGGCGGGATATGGATATCCGCTGTGATCCCACAATTAACTGTTCGACAATGCGGTTGTTTCCCTCCTCGATTTCGCTTATTGCACCATCCGGATCCACCTCTGCCTCAATCCTGTACCGTCCGGACCGGTCAGCAAGCGCCCAGGGAATGGTCAGCGTGGTATTAAAGCCAATGGCTGGAATCTGTCTGTCAAATATTTGCGTGATACTGCCCTGTTGATCCGATGCTGTCACTCGCACTCGAACGCTATCCGGCGTCGCCAAGCCATAGTTTTTAATATCTATCTTAAATGTAATGCTGTCGTCCTCTTCCACCGGATTGAGCGGCTGCCACGACAATCCGTTCGGATTTAAAACCAGATCCGGCATTTCCGGCAGCGCCAGATCCAGCGCAGCATCGCCCAGAAGGGAATATTGCGAAATGATGCTTTCCGTGCGGACATTGCGCAGGTAATTTGCCCATAACTTCACTTTTGCCAGTGCAATTGCCTTCCCCAGTTGATGCACCGTATCCTTGAGCGCAGTTTCGAAAACAGCCCGCGCAAAATGCTCATCCGCAAAAATAAAGCCCCAGCCGGAACTGCCCATAAAGCCAATCGCACCAACTTCCGGAATATTCACGAACTTTTCCCCGAAATTCGTGATCTGCGGATTCGCGAATCTGCCGGTGTGACATGTATAGCTGGTCACGAACGGCAGCGCATCTTCATTCTGCAATTGAAGAATCTGCTGGTCGTGGAACATCAGTTCCCAGGTACCGCT
>WJJN01000287.1 GCA_014729735.1 Candidatus Zhuqueibacterota bacterium | reverse complement strand
TATGTTTGTGATCTTCTTAAGCAGAGATACTTTTTCGAATAGATCGCAATCTGCTGAAATCTGGTAAAGCTCGGAATCCGAAAACTGGATCTGGCATAATAGTTCACAGTCTTCATCCAGGTCCAATTCCCCGGTATTGTCGTTGGAAATTATAAGACCATCGATAAGTCCCAGCTTTTCCAGGAATTCCTCTTTTGTGAATTTTTCCACGGCATGATGCCAATGCAAAAAAAGGAGCTTTTCATCAAACAGATTAACTTTTTGAACAACAACGTCCCGAATGCCGATCTGACTTAAGGCAGTCATCCTGTTTGCACCATCAAGAAGAATATAGTGAGATTCATCTCTATAGTAGGCAACCATCGGCGGATTTTTAAGACGACCATCTTTGCGCAGGAAAATAACGAGAGAAGAAGAACGCTCAATATCCGGATCCTCATGAAATACGATCTGGCTCAAAGGCACAATCTCAAGTTCCGGTAATTCTCCGATTTGTAACTGCTGATTATTTAAATTCACTAATCCCTCCATTTAATGTTAATCAAAAAAAAAGCCCACTAAAATTTTAGTGGGCTGATCATCGTTACTACTACTGTGCGTTCTGGTTGTTACCAAAAAAAAATGAATGAACATAACCCACTAAATGCAGTCCACCACCACCAACGCCAACCGTAGTTAACCCGATTCAACAGAAATGATATTTTTAATGGATTAAGAATCATTCTTTGTACTCTTTTCAATAGCGATTTTCAAATTAGCAATAATATAGGTATTTCTAATCTAAGAGTCAAGGAAAAATTTAAAAAAATTAACATTTATAGCATAATAATATATTATTTATTTTCCAAATTCATTTTTTTATAACACAAGTATATCGATTTTATGAATTTGACCGAATATTATATTTCTTTATTTTCCGATGCAAATGCGTACGTTCAAGTCCGATAAGCTTTGCAGTACTGGCAACATTCCAGTTATTCGCAATCAGTTTGTTTATTATAAAAAGTTTTTCAAAATTCTCGCGGGCTCGTTTGAAATTGTTGATCGTATATGGCTCTTCCTTTATTTCTCGTAGATGTAACGTAGCCATCACATCTTTGCTCGTGATAATGTCTGAATCACTCATGATAACGAGTCGTTCCACAAAATTGCTCAATTCCCGGGCATTGCCTTTCCAATCCTGGCTCGCCAGCAGAGTCATGGCGCCATCAGAAATCTTTTTCTGGAGGATATTGTTTTCCACACATTTTTGTTTGATGAAATGTTCGACAAGAGGCGGTATATCGGCAGGTCGCTCTCTAAGAGGCGGGATATGAATTTTGACGACATTGATTCGATGATAAAGATCCTCGCGAAATAATCCTTCTTCAATCATTAATTCGAGTTTTTTGTTCGTCGCGGAAATGATACGTACATCAACTTTTTCCACTTCCTGTCCGCCTAATGGAATTACTTCGCCTTCTTCGATGACTCGCAGCACTTTTGCTTGTGCTCGCAGACTTAAATCTCCGATTTCATCCAGTAGCAGAGTTCCCTGATGGGATAATTGAAAAGCGCCTTTTTTGCTGGAGATTGCACTGGTAAAAGCGCCTTTTGTATGACCGAAAAGTTCGCTTTCGATTAATTCTTCCGGGATAGCAGCACAATTCAGACTATGAAATGGCGCACTGGCTCGCATGCTGTTGAAATGAATAGCCCGGGCAACAAGTTCTTTGCCGGTACCGCTTTCTCCTTGAATCAAAATGCGCGTCTGTGAAAGGGCAACCCGGTCGATCATGTCGAAAACTCTTTTCATTTCCTGACTTATACCGATCATCTGGAACCGTTTTTTATTTTCTTTCAATAAAGCATATTTTTCTTTAATCAAAAATGATTTTTCCAATGCGTTTTTCGCGGTCAAAAGTACCCGTTGCGCTTCCAATGGTTTTTCCAGAAAATCATAAGCCCCGATTTTAGTCGCTTCCACCGCGACTTCAATCGAACCGTACCCGGAAATCATAATTACGGTTGTTTCAGGCTTCTTTTTTAGTATCTCCTTAAGCACAGTCATTCCATCAGGTTGAGGCATAATCAAATCCAGAAATACAAGATCGAATTCATCGCGTTCGATTTCTTTTAATCCTTCAGTACCACTTTGCACTGCCACGAGATCGTAACCACCGAATTTTAGAATATTTGTCAGAACCTCAAGTATTTCTTTATGATCATCGATTAATAATATTTTTGCCGTATTTTTTGATTCTTTCATCCTGAACCCTTCATCCAAAATTATGCAAATACGGGACTGATAATAGCAGCCAGTTCTTTATGAATTACTCCATTGGTCGCGATGACATTCCCTTTTTCGAGATGAAGCGAATCACCGCCGACATCCGATATTTTGCCTCCGGCTTCCCGAATGATAATATCTCCTGCTGCCATATCCCAGGCACTCAATATAAGTTCCCAGAAGCCATCAAGTCTTCCGCAGGCAACATACGCCAGATCGAGAGCCGCCGAACCCGCTCGCCTTATATCGCTGACTTTATGAAATATTTGTGAAAACACGGTCCAGTACTTCTCCAAAATTGCCTTATCCTTGAATGGAAAACCAGTCGCGATCAGACAACGGGACATTTCATTTTCCTGCGACACCGAAATGCGTTTATTATTCAGATAGGCTCCGCCATTTTTCTCTGCCCGAAATAGCTCGTCCCGAAATGGATCGTAAATCACACCAACAGTGATTTCACCCTCTTCTTCAAGTGCAATGGAAATCGAAGAATTGGGATAGCCGTGAATATAATTCGTCGTTCCATCGAGCGGATCGATGATCCAGCGAACAGATCCACTTTTCTGATGTGCCCCGCTCTCCTCCGCCATAATTGAATATTGGGGATAGTAATTCTGTAAAATGTCTATAATCGTCTGTTCGCATTTGCGGTCAACATCAGTCACAAAATCGAATGACTGCTTTGCTTCAACTTCTCTGACTTCGATACTGTCGATCGAATTCAATATAATACTACCGGCTTCCTTCGCAGCTAAAATAGCACAATCAATTCGTTCCATTATAGTTGTTATCTTTCCAAGTCTTAAAATAAAAAAGCGGGGCAAAACTCACCAATTATAATAGAAGTAAATAAGCTCCAAAGAACAGATTTACCAAGTTTCTGCACCCGCCAAAGCTTCGGTAATCAAATTAATTAAATATATTTAAAAAGTCAATACTTTTTGTTTTTTGTTGTCATTTCACCAGTAACATTCGCCTTATTTTTGTAAAATTTCCTGCTTTAAATTGATATAAATATACTCCGGATGATAAATCATGACCAAACTCGTTTTTAGCGTGCCAGACGGTTGAATGATGTCCGATAGTTTTCATGTCATCAACTAATGTACAGATTTGTCTTCCTGTTATATCAAATATTCTTAAAGTTACATAAGAATCCTCTTTTAATTGATAATTAATTTTGGTAGATCCATTAAATGGATTTGGATAATTCTGTTTCACGCAGAATGTTTCCGGGATTTCCGAAGCTTTAAAACAGATCGTATTTTTGGCAGTGATTTCCGATTCATTTCCCCAGACATCTACACTGGTTATCGAATATAGATATTGGTGACCTTCCCTTATTGTTGAATCGACGAACGTCGTACCGTAGTAATTGAACGATAGCAATTTGAAGGTGCTCTCGTTATCATCATTCTTTCGATAAATTCTATAGTTATCGAAATCCGGATCTTCGATATCATCCCACATTAAGAATGCTTTTCTTGCCGCCTCCTTAATGGAAATATGTGCCGGTGCCGATGGCGCCATTGTGTCCACTAAACGGTTTGCAGTACCATATCTTTTGAGCAAATTATTTTGAAATGCGGTCATCTTGACTTCGATAGCCGATACTTTCGCATAATCTTTTGTACCGATGAACTGTATATCGAGCCGTCCGTCGGTAACGGTGATTCCGGCTATAGTATATTTCAGCGCCGCGTCGTGCCCGACTTCGTTATAGATATCAATTGTTTGCAAGCTTGAGTTATCTTCAATAATAATATCCATCAACCGTTTGTTGGCAGCCTTATGATATATCTCCGCAAGATGAATTGAAACATCGAAAGTACCTGCCGGCACAAGAAAGTTATATGCAGATATTTCGTACCGTTCGGATTGATAGAGTATATCATCTTCGGTATTCGAGATAGGATCTGTCGTAGAGTAAGTTTTCCCGCCCACGAATCCATATCCGCTTGTTGTGCCATAAGCCTGGTCTGCATTCCAAATATTTCCGTTTTGATCGACATACTCACCGCCACCCGCATTTATTCGCCATACCGGTAATGCTTCGACGCTCATTCGAAGCAAAATCTCATGACTTCCTGCATCGGATTGAATTATTATCGATCCTTCATATTGCCCGTCATTTAAATTTGAGCGGTCGATTTGCACGGAAACGGAATCTTTCTGATTAACAGACAAGGTTCCATTTAAAGGAATAATGGAACTTATCCAATCTGCGCCAGACTGAATAGATGCATTCCATGTTAATTCAAAATCACCGCTGTTATGTATTGTAAAGTGCAACTCATCGAGCTGATTTCCAAAATCCAGAGACACCGGATTTATCGATAATTGAGCGGCTGGTTCTGCCACTTCCATGGAAACAGCAACATCCGTTTGACCGCCATTGCTATCCACAGTCAATGTACCTGCATAACTCCCGCCAGCCAAACCATCCCGGTTCATACTCACCACCACAGTCTGGCTTGATCCGCCGGTTAATGTGCCATTCGACGGAGTAATCGATTCGATCCATTCCTGATCCGGATTTTCGTTGATACTCCACGTCAAATCAGCAGTGCCGCTGTTTTGAATCGTCAGTTGCTGTGTGTTGCTGTCTGTTCCAAAAGAAAGTGTTGTCGGACTTACCTCTAATTGTGGTGCTGACGGTGGTGATGTTCTGACGCTGATACCGGAAATCTTTGCCGCATCTTTCGAGGCTGTAAACGCTACATTTAGGCGTCCGTCTGTCACATCGATTTCCTTGAATTCATATCGCAGTGCCGCATCATGACCCGCCTCAGCGTACAGGTCTAAATTATTTAATACCGTATTCCCTTCGATAGAGACGTCAAACAGTCGCTTATTCG
>WJJN01000286.1 GCA_014729735.1 Candidatus Zhuqueibacterota bacterium | reverse complement strand
TGCTATTTTCATTGAAGCTGTCTGTATTATGCGATATATTTCAAACTATATACATGCATCAACATAAAAATACAGACAGATTTCTTCAGTATAATTTTAACCGGAGTGTGCGATTTATCACTCATTCGTTAAGACACGATGTAATATTTCTCCTAATTCATTGATGCGATACGGCTTGTTCACGACGTCGCAAAATCCGTATTTCTCATATTCAGCCATTACCGTATCGTTGGAGTAACCGCTGGAAACAATGGCGCAGACACCGGGATCGATTGTTTGTAGCTGCTTAACGCATTCCTTTCCGCCCATTGCGCCTGGAACCGTTAAATCCAAAATAACCGCGTCGGGCGGAAAACCGGAGTCCAGTGCTTTTTTATATAGAGAGATCGCTTCTTCTCCATTACAGGCAAAAAAGACCTCATAACCCAAATGAGAAAGCAGTTTACCAGCAGAGCTCCGAACAATTTCTTCGTCATCCATCAACAGTATTTTACCTTTACCACGCAAGATCTCTTTTTCGTGATGCACATCGATCTCGTCTTCATGCATGGATGCCGGAAGATACACGGTAAATTTTGTTTCTTTGCCAAGTTCGGATTCGACACCGATAAATCCTTCGTGTTTTTTTATGATCGCATAACATGTGGCTAAACCCAATCCACTGCCTTTTTGCTTCGTTGAAAAATATGGATCGAAAATTTTCGGAATATGAGATTTGTTTATCCCGATCCCATGATCACGTATTACAATTTTCACATAGTTCCCACCCTTAATTCCCGGGAATTGATTTTTCTCCAATGATATATTTTGAGCGTAAACGTCAATTTCACCGCCATCTGGCATTGCCTGATCCGCATTTATGATCAAATTATTGATGACCTGATTAGTTTGTCCGATATCTGCTTCAACAGGTGATAGGTCGTCCGCAATATGATAGTTGCAGTTTACGTTTGAACCGGACAGTGCGAATTCTGCAGAATCTTTTATTAATTCCGAAATCGAAAATTGTTTTTTTATAGGCGACCCACCTTTGGAAAAAGTCAGCAATTGTTGGGTTAAATCGCGGGCACGGATCGATGCTTTTTCAACATCACAAAGAATTTCGTGAGCTTCGGTCTTCTGATCGGTCTCAAATTTTAGTAAGGATACATTACTCATAATCGCTGTCAGGATATTGTTGAAATCGTGAGCGATACCGCCGGCTAAGATACCAATAGATTCCAGCTTGTCGGCTTTTTGCTGTTCTTCTCTGAATTTTACCATCTCCGTTTCGTCGCGGAATACGTGCACCGAACCGAGCACCTCGTTTTTCTTATCCCTGATTTGCGCATCACTATATTTAACGATCCTCTTGGTTCCATTTCTGGATTCTAAAATTAAATATTGATCATGGCTGAAAATTTTATTCGCTTTTTTGAGCAAATCCGAATGATAATTATCCGTATTAGCCTTACTTTCGTCAATCAACTTAAAAATATCCGGAAACTTTTTTCCAACGGCTTGTTCCTGGGTCCATCCGGTCATTTTCTCCGCAGCGCAGTTTAGCAGTACAACATCTCCCTTCAAATCAGTCGTAATTACTCCGTCGTCTATACTTTTCAGAGTCGTGCGCAACCACTCCCGCTCTTCCTCGATTGCCTTTATCATCTTTTTTCGCGAAGTAATATCTCTGGCAATACCGCATATTCCGATTATTTTTTCATTTGCATCTTTCAGCGGATATTTAATCACATGAAATGTTGTTAGTTCATCATTATAAACTCCTGATTCTTCAAGCTGGACTATGTTGCCGCTAAGCACTTCTTTTTCCTTGGCAAAGGAACGTTCACTGATTAGTGATCCGAATATCTCTGCATCAGTCTTACCAATAAATTCATCCGCCTGCAAATTGAAAAAGTTGCACAACGCGGAATTTACGTGAGTATATTTGAGTTCATTATTTTTAAGAAAAATACCGTCCTGCGCCGTTTCAATGACTGTGCGAAACCTGCTTTCACTGGTGCGAATTGCTTCGTACGTCTGCTTGCGTTCGATGGCAAAAGCAACCTGCGAGCCAATCGTTACCAGCAAGCTCTGGTCATGTTCTGTATAATTGAAGTTTTCGGAATAGCTCTGCACAGCCAATACGCCCTTAGGTTCTGAATTGATGTATAGAGGAACGCCTAACCATGATTGCGGAATCGTATCCAATTGCGAAATTTTATTTTGTTCAATCAATTCACGGATTTCGTTTCCGGATAATAACAGTGACTTACATGACTTCAACAAATACTCGCTTAAACTAATGCACTCTTTTGCTTTTAGCTGTGTAGATTGCTGTTTATCGACGAATAATGGAAATGATAAACTATTATTATCTGAACTTATCAACGCGATATAACAGTTTTCCGCCGGAATAATTCTCCTAACATTTTGATAAATACTATCCATCATGTCGTTGAAGTTCGCAGATGTATTTACATTTTCAACAATCTTGTAAAGAACTTCACGTTCCCGTTCGCTTTTAAAACGCTGAGAAATATCCCGGATAATGGTTGTACAATAGGTAAGATCCTTTAGCTTCCAAAATGTCTGTGAAATTTCAACGGGAAATTGTTCTCCGTCTTTTCTGACTGCAAAAAGCTCACGAAATTGATGTGATTTGGAATTTTTCCCGTTACGTATATATGTTTGAAATTTATTCAGATGCTTGTGTTTTGCGGAATCCGGCATGATAATCGATATTGATTTACCAAAAACCTCGTCCGCGGAATACTTGAAAATCTGTTCCGCTGCCCGATTCCAGAAAATGATCTGACCTTTATCGTTAATAGATATTATTGCCTCACCCGCGGTTTCTGCTACTGTGCGGAATCGTTCTTCGCTCTCAATCAGTGCTCTTTCCGTATTTTTCCGAAGGGTAATATCGCGGGAAATACAGCAGAAACCAATCGTCTCATCCTTCCTGCGAATTGGTGAAGCGCTGGTCTCTAAAAATTTTCGTTCACCATCTTTTGTGCGAATTTCGAATTGGAATCCACGTAGTGATTTCCCACTGCGAAAAACTTGTTGAAACGTCCGAAAAATGCGGTATTGATCTTGTTTTACAATAAAAGATTTATAACTTGCACCAATAAATTCATTCTTTGAATATCCGGTAATCACTTCAGCCGCGTTATTTACGTATGTCAAATTGCCATGAAGATCGAGGATGTATACAATATCGATGGAGTGTTCGAACATGCTGGTCAGGCGCGCTTCGGTTTCTAAAAACACATTTTCCTTCTTATCGGCTGGTATAATTTCTTTTCCTTTGCACACCACTGAAAGTAAATTATTTTGCTCATCCAGTACAGGAGAATAATAGCAGGCAATTAGTAACTTTTCGCCGGTCGCCGATTTTATATTGTGCTTGTAATATCCGTCTTGCAGATCATTTGACTTCCGATAGCTGGAAAAGAAGTCTTTGACATTTTGACGCTCTTCAGCCGGAATGAAAGCTTCAACCCAATTTTGACCGATTATTTGACTTGCTTCCAGACCGAGAATTTCGCATCCTTTTTTATTGATGTGCTTAACTGTATCGTTACAATCGATTTCAAGATAGAGCATATCATTCTCTTCGTCTGAAATCGGCACTGCAATTAGCAGGATGTGTTCACCCTTTACATCAATATGTTTTATGATCAAATTAATTGGAATTTGAGAGGCTTCCGAAGTGATATAAATGCAATCTTGCGAAGTATCGATATTGTCATCATTGAGTTTCTGTAAATCGTCGAAGTCAATTTTTAAAGTTTTGCTGTTTTTAGAAATAGAAATAAATTCAGCGATATTTTGACCGACCAACTGTTCTGACGCATGTTTCAGAATTTTCTTTCCTGGCTGATTCGCATATTGTATTATGCCTTTTTTATCGGTTAAAAAAACCGGATCACCGATGTTATCCAGAATGGCGGAATAGAGTTGCTCTGAGATGATTTTGTGCCCTTTCATAGAGTCAGTTTACAATGATAATCGCAAATTGAGTTACTATTTTGAATATTAAATTATAAAAATTAACAAAAATAGCAAATAAAAACTGACATATTTCAATATAATAATATCTTGCCATGGTGGAAATTTGTGATCCGAATCACTTTATTTTTGAGATAAAAAGTCTATTATATAATTTGGAAAATGGCTTGAAATTCACAGATCAAATCCATTATAAAAATCATAGTTATCACATTATAGATCAAATGCTAAAGGGAGGTGTACATATGAATAATTTTGAATTGAAAGATTTAAAGATAATTGAAAATTCCAATATTCCACTCTCGACATTGCGAAGACAGATGAGAAACATGCTGCAAAAATCTGCCGCATGCACGGCAAAAGTAGAGTCCATTGATCAGGAAACCGGTGAATACCGCATTATTTTACACGGAAAATTGGAAGATGCCTATAATGATTATGAATTAGTCCAATAAAAAGGATTTTTCATCATTCAAATCTTTGTTACTGACCACCAAATAGTGACGACTGCACGATTTCCCTTCGGAACATGTTAGCTTTTAGACTTCGATTTAAAATGATCTGCGTATATCATAAAAGAAAAGCCAGCGATGGCGAGGAGCCTTCACTGGCTTTTCAACAATCTTACCTATCACATAACTTTATCTTCACCAAGGTGAGTTTAAAAACGTGATATCATAAGATGAACATCTATTTCCAATAAGTCAATAACATTTTTACAAAAAATCTGGAAAATTCATCGAGAATCCGAAAGTTTATTTTCCTTCTTGAGGCAGGCGATTTCATTCGCTCTTGACTATAAGTGTCCGGCAACTGCGATGCGCTGTCTGATCAGAATTTTTGACGAAAGTCATGAAAACTTAGCCTCTGATTACGGAATTAAAGACTTACCCGTGAAACGAAATGAAGGTTGGAAAGTTGAAAGCAGAAATCGTTCTTACATACTGGAGATGATTCTTTGAGACAACTATTTCACGCGATATTCTATTGATGACACGAGTCGACAAGCCTGCATTATTGCGCCGTCTGTTTGAACTTGGTTGTCACTATTCCGGTCAAATCCTATCTTATCAGAAAATGATCGGTCAACTTCAGGAAGCGGGAAATACAACAACGCTCGCTCACTATCTGGACTTGCTGAAAGGGGCAGGATTAATTACCGGATTGACAAAATACGCCGGACAAATTGTACGACAGCGCGCCTCCAGTCCGAAATTATTGGTACTGAATACAGCACTGATAACAGTCCAATAGCATTTAGCTTTGCAAGATGCAAAAGCTAATCATGAATTCTGGGGGCAATTGGTGGAGTCTTCAATTGGCGCTGCCCTGTCAAATGGAATCGCAGGTAAAAATATGAATTTACATTACTGGGCTGGCAGAAACCGCGAAGTCGATTTTATCCTTGCAAAAGGTGATCAACTCATCGCATTTGAGGTGAAAAGCAACCTGAAAAAAACAAATCT
>WJJN01000285.1 GCA_014729735.1 Candidatus Zhuqueibacterota bacterium | reverse complement strand
GTGCAACGTTCCGGGGATTGCACTCCTGTGTCAGCCCGTCTACGTTGTCAATTACTCCTACGTGCACTCGATAAAGCGACTGCACTCCAGCGAACTCCTTCAATCCACCATTACCTATTCCCTATTCACTATTCACTATTCTCTATTCTCTATTCCCTATTCTCTTTTCTCTATTCCCTATTCTCTTTTCTCTATTCGCTATTCACCTCTCCCCCATAATCACCATCACTTCATGCTCTCCCCCATCCTCGAACACCGGAATAACATTCGAATCATTTCGCTTTCCATCGACAGTGAGCTGTTTCACCCCGCGGTTCACCCCATCCGGATTTTGAACTGTTATCTGATAAACCGCATTGCGAAACGTGCGTCGAATGTGAAATGACTTCCAGGATTTGGGGACGCACGGATCGATGCGCAGTCCGTCGTAATCCGGTTTGATTCCCAATATGTACTGCGACACTGCAAGGAAATTCGCAGACGCGGTTCCCGTAAGCCACGAATTTTTCCCCTCTCCGAAGCGAGGGGAATCCGGTCCGGCGATCATCTGGCAATACACGTAAGGCTCGCAGCGGTGCAGGTCGCTGATCGCTTCCCGTTCAGCCGGACAAATTGCCTTGTAATACTGCATCGCTTTATCGCCTCTACCGAGATTGCACTCCGAAATAACCACCCAGCCATTGGGATGACAGAAAATCCCGGCGTTTTCCTTGACGCCTGGCGGATAGCTGGTAATTTCTCCGATATTGAAATCATATTTCATGTACGCAGGCTGCTGCACGACTACCCCATGTTCGCTGAACAGATGCTTTTCAAGCGAATCCATCGCCTTTTTCAGGAGACCATCTTCCAGCCCGACTCTGGCGATCCCCATCATTGCTTGCGCCTCGATGAAAATCTTGCCCTCGCCGGATTCCTTCGAGCCAAGTTTTTGCCCGAACCGATCATACGCCCGCATGAACCATTCGCCATCCCAGCCGTGCTCTTTTATTGCAGAAATCATATTCACCACTGTCTGTTCTGCCTGCTGTGCGGTTTGTTGATCATTCCGCTTAAGAGCGAGCACCTGCAATTCATTGACCGCCCACACGAACTGTCCGGCGATCATCAGCGATTCCGGCACACTACCGATGTCATCATCGAGACTCGCATGTGTGGCATCTGCCTGAAACGTATCTCCGGGCTTGATGCTCGTCATTGTCAAATTGAGACAGTCGTTCCAGTCGGCACGACCGATCAGCGGTAATTTATGCGGACCAAGATGATTCAGAATATATTCAAATGATAATTTCAGATGCTCGTAAAGCGGTGCCTTATCATCCGGATTATTGTCGAACGGTGCAGCCGCGTCGAGGATGCTCCAGTCGCCGGTTTCTTTGATGTAAAACGCAGTCGCCAGAATCAGCCACAGTGGATCGTCATTGAATCCCACGCCGAGATCGGCATTTCCGATTTTGTCCAGCATCTGGTACTGGTGATAGCATGCACCATCTTTCCATTGAATCGCCGCGAGATCGAGAATTCGTTCCCGGGAGCGTTCCACCGGCAGCAGATGCACCGCGCCGAATAAATCCTGGCATGCGTCCCGAAATCCGATCCCCCTGCCGATACCTGTTTCAAAATAGGAGCTACTACGCGCCATGTTATAGGTAATCATGCACTGATACTGATTCCAGATATTGACCATGCGGTTCAGATTTTCTTCCGGCGTCTCGACCTGCAATTTTCCTAGCAGATCATCCCAATAATTTTTGAGTTGAAGAAATGCAATCTCGGAATTTTTGCGATCCAGATATTTGTCCATTACCGGCTTTACATATTTTTTATTGATCACATCCTTTGTTTCGAACTTTTCATTTTCAGGATTCTCGAAATAACCGAGCAGAAAATTGATCTGCCTGGTTTCGCCGGGCTCCAACTTCATTTCGATGCAATGCGAACCGCAGGCATTCCATCCGGCTGCCACGGAATTACGGGGCAGTCCTTTTCTGACAACTTCAGGCTCATGGAAACCGGCGTACGGACCCAAAAAGGCTTCCAGTTCCGTATCAAACCCCGCAGGCTTTTCACTGACAGCAAAATAGGCAAAATGATTGCGCCGCTCGCGATATTCAGTTTTATGATAAATCACATTCTCTTCGATTTCCACTTCTGCCAGATTCAGATTTCGCTGGAGATTCGTAAAATCATTCAATGCTTCCCACGTGCAAAATTCGATGAAGCTGAATAATTTAATCCGCCTGATTTCATTGGAACGATTGCTGATCTCTGTTTCCCAGATTTCCAGATTTTCGTTCAGCGGAACAAAAAATCGGGTTGATGCCCGCACCCCCTTCCGCTCACCAGTGATCACAGAATATCCCATCCCGTGACGGCACTCGTAGTAATCGAGGTCTTTTTTCACTGGCATCCATGTCGGAGACCAGTAGTCACCGCTGTCTTCATCCCGGATGTAAAGATAGCGTCCACCGTAATCCATTGGCACGTTGTTGTAACGATAGCGCGTGAGTCTTCGTTTGCGAGCATCGATCATAAATGCGTAGCCACCGCCTGTATTCGATATCATTCCGAAAAATTTCTGCAATCCCAGATAATTGATCCAGGGCAAAGGCGTATCCGGTCGCTCGATCACATATTCCCGGTGTTCGTCGTCAAAATGTCCGTATTTCATGTTCCATCCTGTTCTTGAAATATTCGAAACGCAATCAGGAGATTGGGGACAGTATCAAAAATCATTTTGGGGTGTCATTCCTGCGGATGCAGGAATCCCCTAAATCTTTTTTAAAAATCAGGAGATTCCGGGACAAGCTCGGAATGACATCAAATGAGAAAATCGGACAAATGATACAGTCCCAAATCAAAAAACAGCAGCTCATTTAATTCACGCGTTAATAAATGTCTAAGCAAAAACTCAAAAAATTGTCATTCGAAGAATCGGAAACAAAAGAATCTCAAACTGAGAAATGTATTACTGTATCAAATTTCGTGGAATGAGATTCTCATGCGCCCAAAAGACGGCGCATTCAGAATGACATTGTCGTTGTCATCTTTACTAGTGTCGATTATCTGCTTAAATCCAGAATATACTGATTCACCAGATTTTCCAGCATTTCCTGACGACCGGAGACCAGTTTCGGTTCGCCGTTCGCTAATACGAATTCTTCCATATCTTTAAGTGTCGCACTGCCGCTTTCAATTTTGGCGCCGATTCCGCTGTTATAGCCGGCATAGCGGTCAGCGATATTTTTCGCCAAAATCCCATCCTGTTTCATTTTCCAGGCAATCTTCAATGCCAGCGCGAATGTGTCCATGCCGCCAATATGCGCGTGGAACAGGTCTTCGACATCAGTGCTGGAGCGCCGCACTTTGGCATCGAAATTCAGTCCGCCCGGCGCCAGCCCGCCCTGATCCAGCACAACCGTCATCGCGGCGACAGCATCGTAAATATCTGTTGAGAATTGATCAGTATCCCAGCCAAGCAGCAGGTCCCCGCGGTTGGCATCGATACTTCCCAGCATTCCATTTGCAGACGCAGTAGCCAACTCGTGCTGAAACGCATGCCCGGCTAATGTTGAGTGATTGGCTTCGATATTCAATTTAAAATCTTTATCCAACCCGTTCGCCTTCAGAAATCCAATCACTGTCGCCGCATCGAAATCATACTGATGCTTGGTCGGCTCCTTGGGTTTCGGTTCGATCAGCAATTGACCTTCGAAACCGATCTCCTTTTTATAATCTGCCGCCATTTGCAGAAATTTCGCCAGATGATCCAGCTCCCGTTCTATGTCCGTGTTCAATAGCGTCTCGTAACCTTCTCGACCACCCCAGAAAACGTAATTCACGCCGCCGAGCATCTTCGTCATTTCCAGCATTTTCTTGACCTGCGATGCTGCATACGCGAATACGTGCGGATCAGGATTCGTGGATGCGCCGCACATATAGCGTGGATTGGAGAACAGATTCGCCGTCCCCCACAGCAGTTTTACGCCGGTATCTCTCTGCAATTGCAGCGCCATGTTGCACATCTTTTCCAAACGAGCGTTGCTCTCCGCAAGGTCTTTTCCTTCAGGCGCAATATCCCGGTCGTGAAAACAGTAATACTCGACTCCCAATTTCGTGAAAAACTCGAACGCAGCCTGCAATCTTTTTTCGGCTTTCTCCATATCCGAGCCACCTTCATCCCACGGGCGAAACATCGTCTGATCTCCGAACGGATCGCCGCCGGTTCCGCAGAACGTGTGCCAGTACGCCACTGCCACCCGCAGATGCTCAGCCATGGTTTTGTCGCCGACTTTTTCAGATGCATTATAATGCTTGAAAGAAAGCGGATTTTTACTGTCCGGTCCTTCGTATTTTATCTTAGAAACCTTTGGAAAATAGTCGCTCATTCTTCGTCCTCCGGATTATAAAATTCACTCATTATGTTATTCAAATGTAAATATTTTTCATAGATTTGTTTGTAAAGAATTACATTCTCCGGTTGTGGTTCGACTCTCGATGATTCATCCAGCGAAACAAATTCATCGGTTACCTGTTTCAACGGTGTCTTTTCCTCTGTTGAATTGAGATGACACCACACCGCCTGAAGTGCCGCCCCCAGCGCACCGGCTTCCTCAGTCGTTGGACAAACCACGGGGCAGGCGAAAATATCTGCCACAATCTGCCGCCAGATGGCGCTTTTCGAACCGCCACCGACGAGGCGAATTTCAGCAGGCGTAATTCCCTGTCGTTTGAAGACATCCAGTCCGTATCGTAAGCCGAAAGTCGCGCCTTCCATTGCTGCCCGACAGACATTGGAGTTGTTGTAATTCGTGCTATCCATTCCGTAAATCGTCGCTTTGGCAGTTGGCAGCGCCGGCGTCCGCTCGCCGTTGAAATAAGGCAGCAAAATCAATCCATTCGCGCCTGCCTGCGATGCTGCGATTCGTTCATTCAATTGTTCGACATTTAGATCAAATAATGCCCGCGTCAATTCTGTCGCAACAGTGACATTCATGGTACAGACCAGCGGAAGCCAGTTGCCATCGCTGGAGCAAAACGCTGCAAGCTCTCCCTGCGGATCGACCACCGGTTCTTCGGAGAAACAGTAAATCGTGCCCGATGTCCCCAGCGATGCCGTCACCACGCCCGGCGCTACATTTCCCGTGCCTATGGCAGCCATCATATTATCACCGCCGCCGGACGATACTATGACATCTTCGCTAAAACCGAATTTCGCTGCTACTTCTTTCCTGATCTTTCCCACCGGGTCATGCGATTCGATCAACTGCGGCAGGCAGTTTTCCAATTTTCCGGTGGGATCTATCGTATTCAAAACTTCTTTTGACCAGCAGCGCTTTCGCACATCAAAATAAGCTGTGCCCGATGCATCTCCGTATTCCGCCTTGCGCTCGCCTGTCAGCCAGAAATTGATATATTCGTGCGGCAACAATACGCAATCGAGCTGCTCGTATTTCTCCGGCGCATGTTCTTTGAACCACAAAATTTTCGAAGCCGTAAAACCCACTGCAATCGAATTGCCGATTTTATCGATCACTTTCCCCGCGCCGCCTAACTTGGCTGTGATCGCATCGGCTTCCTTTGTCGTCGCGGTATCGCACCACAGCTTTGCCGGGCGGAGTACACTGCCTTCCGAATCCAGCGGAACCATTCCATGCTGCTGTCCGGACACGCCGATTGCCACGACTTTTCCCGGATCAAGATTTTTCCGCTTCAGCGCTTTGGAAATTGCTTCTTCGCATGCGGCTATCCACCAGTGTGGCTCCTGTTCTTTGGTTCCTTTATTATCTTCGATAATCTTATGTCCGCTGTATGCGTCAGAGATAATCCGGCGCGTGCCCCGGTCCACAATCAATGCTTTCGTTCCTTGAGTACCGCTGTCAATTCCGATAAAATACTGTTCCATTTTACCAATCCTATTTATCTTCTTTAATCGTAATATTCTAATTTACGATTCGCTTCAAATTTTAAAAAAGCAAAATTAAAATTGGCGGAAGAATTAGCATAGAACAGCAAATCTGCCAATTTATGGGAATGAACGAAAAAGGAAAGGACGAATAAGTTCGACGGTAGTCGATTTGCAGATTTATGCAATCGGTTCCGGCATGCATAATTCCAGATTCTTTTTTCCCCGGGTGAGATAAATAAAATGCCCATCCTGAAGGTATCCGCCAAATTTCAATAGTTTTACGGGTATCGTAAGATTACAGGCTTGAGGTATCATAGGTAGAAAATATAACGATTTTAAGATGTTAAAGCAAGGAAAAAAATTCTTTTCTTTTGAATGAGCCGGTTAACGTTGTCAGAGCGGAGGAAACGCCGTTTGTAGTCCGTAAAATAATCGCAATACAGTCCATCTGAAACAAACTCATAAAAGCTGCCGTATATCAAAACCGACATTTTCAAAATATCGATAAATTAACAGGAGAATTAAATGGATAAGATGAACAGACGTTCGTTCCTTAAAAAGTCGGCGGCAGCAACGTCTGTGGCTGCGGCTGCTTCGATTTTGCCAACAGGCTGGTATTCGCTGGCTCGTGCCAATCAGGATAACTATTTCGGTAACGAGTTCGGCATTACAGATGCCTCATGTGAAAAAGTTCTCGCAAAAGCGCTTTCCAAAGGTGGTGATTTCGCTGACCTTTATTTCGAACATACCATTAGCAATTATATCATTTTAGAAGACGGCAAAGTAAATCGTGCATATTCCGATATTTCTCTCGGTGTCGGAATCCGCACCGTGAAAGGCGATCAGGTTGGATACGGTTTCACGCAGGACCTGAACGAAGAGGCGATGCTTGCAGCAGCAGCAACGGCTGCGACTATTTCCCATGGCATGGCTCAACAAAAAGTAAAAACGTTCGCCACTCCGAAATTGAAAAATTATTATCCATTGGATCAACTCTTAACAACTGTCCCGCTGGAATCCAAACTGCCACTGGTGCAAATGGTCAATGAAAAATGTTTTGCCCATTCACCACTAGTGGTAAAAGTAACTGCGTATTTCCACGATCAACAGAAGCGTATTATGGTCGTGACAAGCGACGGTACAAAAGCCGAGGATTTGCAGCCTCGCAATTTCCTTTATGCGTCGGTTGTCGCCGAAAAAGACGGCAAGCACGAACGCTCCGGCTATAATCTGGGAGGGCGCCAGCAATTTTCATATTATACACCCGAAGTTGCTGAAACCGTCGCTAAAACCGCTGTCGACCGGGCTGTGATTCTCTTCGACGCAATTCAGCCACCTGCCGGCGAAATGCCGGTGGTATTAGGACCCGGAGTCACCGGCGTGTTACTGCACGAAGCTATCGGGCACGGCATGGAAGCCGATTTCAATCGAAAAGGAATTTCGACCTATTCCACAATGATCGGCAAAAAAGTTGCCGAACCATTTGTCACCATCATCGATGATGCAACAATTCCAACACAACTTGGATCGATCAATTTCGATGATGAAGGCACGCCCGGTAAAAAGACAGTGCTTGTAGACAATGGAATTCTCACATCTTATATGCATGACAAAATTTCGGCGCGTCATTATAAAGTCGAACCAACAGGCAATGGACGCCGGGAAAGCTATCAGCATTATATTCAGCCAAGAATGCGAAATACGTACATGGAAAACGGACCTGCCACTCCCGAAGATGTTATCAAAAGCGTGGAAAAAGGTATTTACGTGAAAGACGTCAGCAATGGTGAAGTGAAGATCGGCGAAGGCGATTTTGCTTTCTACGTTTCGCAGGGATTCATGATCGAGAATGGCAAGCTGACATCTCCGATCAAGGATATTAATATTATGGGCAATGGTCCCAAAATGCTGCGCAACATCACGATGGTTGCCAATGATCTCGAATTAAATAAAGGCGGCACAGGTGCCTGCGGTAAAGGCGGACAGGCTGTTCCGGTTGGTTTTGGTCAGCCGAGCTGTCTGGTGAAATCAATGACCGTTGGCGGAACTCAAGCATAAGGAAAGGAGGATAAAATGAATAGACAGATGTATGATTTAGCACAATGGTCGATTGAG
Source organism: Candidatus Zhuqueibacterota bacterium (assembly GCA_014729735.1). Taxonomy (GTDB): domain Bacteria; phylum Zhuqueibacterota; class Zhuqueibacteria; order Thermofontimicrobiales; family Thiofontviventaceae; genus Mariaggregatimicrobium. The sequence continues at coordinate 329 of WJJN01000285.1, read as the reverse complement.
ACCGCAAAGGCTGCCGGTGCCGATGATTGCCGTGTGAGTATCGATAGTGAACGTTTCGTGGAAATTGGTTACCGGGAACGGAAACCGGAAACAATTAAGGAAGCATCTACCAAAGGGCTTGATATTCAGATCTATGTCAATGGTCGTTATTCAGCGCAGAGCACATCGGACTTACGAAAAGATGCATTGAAGAAGTTCATCGGCGATGCTGTGGCAATGACGAAGTTGCTGGCAGAAGACCCCTTCCGCACTTTGCCCGATCCGAAATATTACGAAGGCAGAAAAGATGTGGATTTGGGACTCGTCGATCCGGCTTATAAGAATTTGAC
>WJJN01000284.1 GCA_014729735.1 Candidatus Zhuqueibacterota bacterium | reverse complement strand
GAGCCGGGTGGGAAATAGTTAGTTTTTGAACGAAAACTCAAAAAATTGTCATTCTGATGAGCGGAGCAACGGGGTTGTATCAAAAGTCGACTGTCATCTCATTCCGGCTGGAGCAAAGCGGAATGCCGGAATCTCGTAAGTTACATTTAATCATGAGATTCCGGGACAAGCCCGGAATGACTCCAAATGAGAAAATAATACTTTTGATACAGCTCCATGCGCCACAAAAACGGCGCATTCAGAATAACATTATCGCCGTTTTCGTGCATACACTAGTTAGAAGGTTGATTAAGATTTGGGGTTGCATAAAAATAAACTGTCATGTCATCCCGGCAGGAGCAAAGCAGAATGCCGGAATCTCGTAAGTCACATTTAATCAGGAGATTCCGGGACAAGCCCGGAATGACACCAAATGAGAAATTCGAGGCATAAATGAAAATAATCATTACTCTATTTATTTTTCTTTTCCAATTCACAGGAGTAATTGCTGACGACCTGCTCACGGTCGCTGAAAAATCGGATTTCACGAAAACATCGCTGCATGCCGATGTGCTGGAATTAATCCTTTCTGCACAGAATCGATCACCGCAGATTCAGGTCGCGACATTAGGAAAATCGACAGAAGGCAAGATAATCCCGCTTGTCATCATTAGCGAAGAAGGGATTACCAAAGCGTATGAGCAGCGAAATCTGGGCAAACCGGTGGTGCTTATTCTGGCGAATATTCACGCCGGAGAAGTCGAGGGCAAGGAAGCATGTCAAATGCTTATCCGTGATATTGCGCTTGGGAAACTGAGAGAATTACTAGAAAATCAGGTAATATTGGTAGTCCCGAATTTCAATCCGGACGGCAATGATAAATTGAGCGCTGAAAACCGCCGGGACATGGGACCGGAGCTGGCTGGGGAGCGTTATAACGGGCAGAATCTCGATCTGAACCGGGATTTCATAAAGCTGGAGTCTCCGGAAGTTTCGGGACTGGTACGGATTTTCAATGAATGGGATCCGATTTTATTCGTCGATATGCACACGAAGAACGGCTCCTATCATCAGGCGCCGGTAACATTTTGCACGGCGGCAAATCCGAACACCTCGCCGGAGATTATGGGTTACATGTGGAATGAATTGTTTCCTGCAGTGCAAAAGCTAATGAGAAAGAAATACGGCTACGAATCCATTCCCTACGGCAATTTCGTCGACCGCGGCGATCCCGAAAAAGGCTGGCGCAATTATTCATTTGGCGCCAGGTTGAGCACCAATTACGTCGGATTACGGAACCGACTGGCAATTCTCGATGAAAATTATCCCCATGTGGATTTCAAGACGCGGGTGTTGTCGTCGTATGCGTTTATTAAATCTATTTTAGAATATACCAATTCAAATGCGGAAAAATTGGCTGCGCTCGTCAAAAGTGCTGATTTTAAAACCCGGAAAAATTTCGTGCAGCAGGGATTTGTTACAGAATTCGATGAAGTGAAATTGATGGATGTCACGCTTAAGAGCTACGAATTCGATGTCCGCCAGATTCCGACGGAGGAAGCGGACAAATATCCATCCTGGTGGGATGGTGTAATCGTGGAGAAAACGGAGGTGCCAAGGGATTATCACGTGCCCTATCTGGCGAAAGCAGAGCCAACGAAACAAATTTCGCTGCCGAGAGGATATATTCTGCTACCTGCACAGAAAGATGCTGCTATTTTATTGCAGAAACATGGAATTGTTCTTAAAAGAATTGTTCGGACACAAAGGCTCAATGTGGAAGAATTCAAAATTAGCGATATAAAGATCAGCGATGAACTATATCAAGGGCATGTTTTCGTTTCAGCGAAAGGAGAATATCAGCCCGCTGAAATCGAAATCCCGGAAAATTCGTGGTACATATCATTGAAGCAGCCGCTGGCACGGATTGCAGCGATTTTATTGGAGCCGCAATCCGATGATAATTTGCTAGCGTACGGATATTTTAATAAAGTCATCGCTCACCAGTGGGGAAAGAATCGTCCCAATATTTATCCTGTTTATCGGGTGATCGATGATGTGCCGGTTGAGGCGATTATTGGCAAATAACTTGTGTTAACCACCGTCGACCCTTCATTTCATCTAAATAAAAAATCTATTGATTTCTTGGTAAAAATTTAATACATTTAGATTCTTTAATCTTATTGAGGTATGAATGGAAATCAGTAAAATACGAAATTTTTGCATCATTGCACACATTGATCACGGGAAGTCGACGCTCGCGGATCGTATTCTGGAATTGACCGGTACGCTTAAAAAAGAAGAGATGAAAGAACAGGTGCTGGATAACATGGATCTGGAGCGGGAGCGCGGCATTACGATTAAGTCGCACGCGATCACCATGAATTACAAGGCACAGGATAAGCAGAATTACGTTCTGAATTTAATCGACACGCCGGGGCATGTGGATTTCTCGTACGAAGTCTCGCGCAGTCTTGCTGCATGCGAAGGTGCGATATTGATCGTGGACGCAGCACAGGGCGTCGAAGCGCAGACCATCAGTAATCTGTATCTGGCGCTGGAAAACGACCTGACGATTATTCCTGTGATCAATAAAATAGATATGAAAAATGCCCAGCCCGATGCGGTGAAACAGCAGCTTGTGGATATATTGGGAATCGATGAAGAAGAAATCGTGCTGTGCAGCGCCAAACAGGGCATCGGCGTGGAGGCTGTATTAGAGGCAATCGTGAATCGCATTCCGCCGCCAAAGGGCGACGCGGGCGCGCCGCTGCAGGCGCTCATTTTCGATTCAATGTTCAATTCCTATCGCGGTGCGATTGCCTATATTCGTGTGTTCCAGGGCGAAATCAGACCGGGAATGGAGATCAAATTCTTTGCGCATCAAAAGCGGTTCGAAGTGGATGAAGTCGGGATACTGCGATTGAAGCAAACTCCGCGGGATAAACTGTCTGTCGGTGAAGTGGGGTATGTCATTTCCGGGATTAAGGAAATTAAGAATATCAAAGTCGGCGATACAATTACTTCTGTGGAAAAGCCGGCGCAAAATCGGCTACCTGGCTATCGTGACGTGAAGCCGATGGTGTTCAGCAGTATCTTCCCCGCGGAAAATGAGGATTATGAGGATTTGCGCAGTGCACTGGAAAAATTTGTGCTGAATGATGCTGCACTGGTTTACGAGCCGGAAGATTCACTGGCGCTTGGATTTGGTTTTCGCTGCGGTTTCCTGGGAATGCTGCATTTGGAGATCGTACAGGAGAGGCTTGAGCGCGAGTACGGATTGAATTTGATCACCACGCTGCCAAGCGTTGTTTTCAGGGTCACGAAAACCAATGGTGAGGAGATTGATGTCGACAATCCTGTAGACTGGATTCCCCAGGGTGAAATTCAGCAGGTGGAAGAGCCGTACATCCGCGCCAGTATTCTGACGCCGTCGGAATACATTGGCAATATCATGCAACTGGCGCAAGATCGCCGCGGGGTGTATAAAAACACGGACTATCTGGACACTACCCGTGCGGATTTGCACTATGAATTCCCGCTGACTGAAGTGATCTATGATTTTTACGATAAATTGAAATCGCTTTCCAGAGGCTATGCTTCGTTCGATTACGAGTATCTGGATTACAAGCCCGGCGATATGGTGAAGCTGGAAATCCTGATCAACCGGGAGCCGGTGGATGCATTGTCGATGATCGTGCACCGATCCAAGGCGTATGAATGGGGCAGAAAAATCTGCCAGAAATTGAAAGACCTGATCCCGCGGCAGATGTTCGAGATTGCGATACAATCGGCGATTGGCAGCAAGGTGATTGCACGGGAGACGATCCGGGCAATGAGAAAGAATGTGACGGCAAAATGCTACGGCGGGGATATTACCCGCAAGCGCAAGCTGCTGGAGAAACAAAAAGAAGGCAAGCGCCGTATGAAGCAGTT
>WJJN01000283.1 GCA_014729735.1 Candidatus Zhuqueibacterota bacterium | reverse complement strand
TCATGAATTACTGTCCTCTATATTAATCCAAAGGATTTACAAATCGGCTAATACTTAATTTCACTGAGCGGTTCGATATCCTCGACCGTGACATCCTTGTAGCTCAATTTAGCCTCGCCGTTCCCATCTCGCTTAACAATGCTATGTTTGAAGAAATTGTCATTGTCCATCTCAGGATAATCCTCCCTGAAATGTGCACCGCGGCTTTCTTTTCTGGGAATCGCGCCAATCGCGCAAATATGTGCGACGTCCAGCATATTTTCCAATTCAAGAACACGCACCAGATCGAGATTGTAGGTTTTGCCTTTATCATCGATAATGACATTTTCGAACCGTTCTCTCAATTCCATTACTTTTTCAGCTCCCTCCTGCATCAGTTTTTCATTGCGGAAAATGCCGAAACTGTTGATCATCGTTTTTTCCATGTCTTCGCGAATGGGTGCCGCCCTTTCGCCCTTGGTGCGATCTAATAACGAAGTCAATCGCTTTAATTCTGTACTTAACGACTCATCGGAATATTCATGCAGTTTATTTTCTTTTGAATAATCGAGCGCCGACTTCCCTGCCCGGACGCCGAATACCACTGTCTCCAACAGAGAATTTCCCCCGAGACGATTCGCACCATGAACGCTTACGCAACTGCATTCGCCGGCGCAGAAAATACCCGGGATTTCGGATTCCGCATCCACATTAACATCGATCCCGCCCATGGTATAATGCACCGTGGGTCGAATCGGGATCGGCTCTTTCACCGGATCGACACCGGCAAAATGAATGGCAATCTCCCGGATTTGCGGCAGTCGGTTTGTAATCTTTTCCTCGCCCAGATGCCGCAGGTCCAGGTGAACATATTCGTCGTTGATACCTCTGCCTTCCCGTATTTCCAGATGAATTGATCTCGCCACAAGATCCCTGGGTCCCAGCTCCATGTATTTGGGCGCGTAATTTTTCATGAAGCGTTCTCCGTCTTTGTTGATCAAATGTCCGCCTTCACCCCTGGCGCCCTCTGTAATTAAAATGCCATTCAATAAACCAGTGGGATGAATCTGAAAAAACTCCATATCTTCAATCGGAAGCCCGGCACGGTATGCCAGCCCCACGCCGTCTCCTGTATTGATGAGCGCGTTCGAGCTTTGTCCGAAAACACGTCCGGCACCGCCGGTGGCGATGACGAGCGTTTTTCCTCGTATAAAATAAAATTCCCCTTTTACGAGATCAAACGCGATAATTCCTTTGAAAACGCCGTCTTCGATCACAATTTTGGTGACAAACCATTCCCAGTAAATATTGATATTTCTTTTCACTGCTTGTTCAAATAAAGTATGCAACAAATTATGACCGGTCTTATCCGCTACAAAACAGGTTCGGTTTCTGCTTTGTCCACCGAAAGCGCGCTGCGCCAGTGTGCCGTCTTCATTGCGTGTAAACAGCGCACCATATTTATCCAATCTGGCGATGGCATCTTTTGCCTCGCTTGTCAAAACACGTACAGCATCCTGGTCCGCCAAAAACCAGGACCCCTTGACCGTATCATATTGATGCCCCTTCCAACTATCGTCAAAACGAATCGCTGCATTGATTCCGCCCTGTGCTGCGCCGGAGTGAGAACGAACTGGATGTACTTTTGAAATTATCGCAACGTCCGCATTCTCGTCATTTTCCAGGGCTTCCAATCCTGCACTCAAACCCGCCAGTCCTGCACCGATGATAATGATGTCATGGGTTTTCGATTCTGATATCTGCATTCAACAACCTCCGCCTGAAAGTAAAAGTACAAGTTCATCTTAACTTTATAAAAATTGGTGCCGTCAGAGATGCTTTAATTTCACCGAACGATCACTTCCGACGACACCAATTAAAATCTTTTTCGAATTAATAATAAAACACTGATGGTGACATGAAGGGCATGCGATGCGTTGTAAACCTCTTTTGATGATTTAACCAAATACGCAAAATATTTTGTTGACTTCTGATTGGTAATAAACTCAATTGATATTAATTTGCAATTTGTAATGAATATAATCCAAAATAATTTCAAAGTCAAGACATTTTTATATTTCAATGCAGCGAATACATAGCCCTTATCGAACACTAATAATATCATCCATCAATTGATGTATCAGTAGAAGATTTCCAGGTGTCGAAACGAAAAAGATATGAAATTAATATAGCATTTTCTTAAATTATAGTATATTATAGCACTGATTGATTAAAAAAGCAAGCTTCTTTGAAAAATTTTCATAACTCATTGAAATCGATTCACGTGACCTAACCTATTTGACGAGGCAATGTATTTTTTTGTTTATTCAAGTGATTGAATATGACTATCTTTTCGGTTTGCCTTCAGCATTCTGATTAAATAGTTTCACACTTTCGCGAATGGAACTACGCACTAAAGCGGACTTCTCATTGTCCCGCTTGTCCCTGAGCCAGTTAGTAATTTTATTCCGTACAGCTTTATCGGATTCCTGATCAAATCCTTGCAGAATCGAAATGAGCAGATTCCGTACCCGGGGATTTTCGCTTTTGGAAAAATGGTCGAATATATGGTCCAGTGAAGCCGGATCGTGTAATTTCTTTAGCAAAACCGCTAAATTATGCCCCGTATACTCGGGACCGGAAGTGATTATATTCACTGCTTTTGAATAAAAATCATCACTAAAAATAGCAGAATCCGACAGAATAGCAATGTTTTGGCTGCTCGATAGCATTGGAGAATACATAACGATCTGTGCCGCTGAACCTTCCATCACTGCTTGTTTTAATTTTTCTGCGATCATATAGACCGCATTCGTGTCTGCATTTGATAACTTATTAATGATCCGGAGTTGCGCTACAGGATTGAGCAATTTTCCATAATCATGAATCAGTTGATTCACTGAATCTCTTGGTAGATTCCGCTTCACTTTTTGAGCAGGCGCAGCAAGCGCACTGTTAATCAAAAAATCAGTCATCGATATATCCGTAGCAGGATTGTCACTGGTTTCGCAACTGGCGATGGCGATCCTTGTCACCGGATTGTCGATGATCAGATG
>WJJN01000282.1 GCA_014729735.1 Candidatus Zhuqueibacterota bacterium | reverse complement strand
TGACAAGCCATGTATCAAGGTGCTTGTCTCTAAAATGAATGATCAGATAAAAGAACAAGTCCCGGACTGCATCGAAGGATATGAGGTGCGAGTTCAGGAAACAGGATCATTTCGAGCGTTTTAAAAACCTGCTGAAATGAGTTGATACCTTCCATATTAACCTCCCACATCTTGTTTGAAATTTTTCTCTTGATTTTAAGTTCAGTTTATGTTAAATTTATAACCTAATGATAAATTTAAATCAAGCTAAGGATTTTCAATGGAATGGATGATCATCTATAAATGGAGCCTGGTAATTGTATATGCAATTTTGCTTTATCTGTACGCCCGTCATTTCATTGTTGGCTCACAAAAACTGAATCGCATTCTATCTAATGCACTGGGTTTAACTCTCGTTTTTCATTTGTCTTATTTAATTTTTTTAACTCGCACTATGGGACATGTGCCTTTTAGCAATGTATTCGAGATGATGACTTCCTATGTTTTCATTTTTGTTTTGATTTATTTTGTCATCGAACTCAGGATTCAGGATAAATCGCTGGGTGTAATCATCATTCTAATTGCCTGGCTTACACAAATTGTTTCTAATATTTTTATCGATATCACCAAAAGTCCTGCCGAAGTGTTAGCCCATTTGAGTTTTTACGAATGGCATGTTTTTGCGATGGTACTTGCTTATTCCGGATTCACAATTTCATTCATCTCAAGCCTGATGTATGTTTTGCTATCCCGCGAGATCCAGAAGAAAAAACTTGGCTTTTTCTTTTCCCGGCTGCCTTCCCTGGAACTTATGGATCGGCTGAGCAATATGGCTGTGGCTATCGGTGTCAGTTTTATTACAATTGGTATTATCTTGGGAATTATCATGGCATCGAAAGTATGGGGTGCAAAATGGCCGTTTGATCCAAAATTAATCGCTGTTTTTATTACGTGGCTGATCTATGTTGTCTTTATCTATTTTCGCAATTTCCGGGATTGGCAGGGGAATCGTGCAGCCGTATTATCCATTTTCGGATTCGTATGGATTGTGATTTCGGTGATACTTTTTTCAACCATATTTTCGGGAATTCACTCATTTATTTAAGTACCTGTTATGCAAATAATCGCATTTGGTTTACATAGACACAATATTTCAGATCGTGTTTGGAAAAATATATCGGATGATACCAGCTCATTTTATGATTTCATCAAGCCATTAAGTGAAAAAGAGCCGGATGCCGAATTCATTTTTGTAAATTCCGGACTGTCAAAGGAGATTCTGGCTGTTGTGGAAGAACGGGGGAGAGTCGTATCCGATTTAGCCAATTTTTTCCGGAAATTTCTCAATCTAAAAAAAGATGAAGAAATAATTTACCATGATCTGGAGGGACCAGATGCGGTCAAACACTTTCTGCAACTGGCACTGGGAATCGAACCGGTGGCGGGAAGTTATCAGGACGATTTTCTGCATAAGACTCACAAAAGCATTGAAATTGCCAACGATCGAAACATTGCCGGACCGGTTATCAATCGAATTTATCATGATGCCCTGATGTTGCAGGGAAAAATGAAAAAGGAGCAACTGCTGTTCGATCATCGTCCGATCAGCCGCCAGATCGGACAATTGATCTCGAAAATATTTGGTGATATTCATAAAACAAAAGTTCTCGCCATTGGTCATAATGAACTGACCTATCCAATCGTGGAGCAATTATTTGCAGATAAACAGGTGAAATTGCAGACGTATTCTTCTGCCGATAATAATCGTGATTCGAGCAGAACCTCCCTGCAGCTCGAGCCGGTTGACACGGAGCAATTGACGGAAATACTGGCAGAAAGCCAGGTAGTATTTCGCCTGAACCAGGATGCACGCAGCCTGTTCCAACCGGATATGCTGTCTAAAATCATGCAGCAACGAAAAAATCAGCCATTATTAATCGTGAATCTGGATTCGACAATCGTTAGTGAAAGCTCCCTGAACCGCATCTATAATTTGTATATTTATTCTATTTCTGATTTTCAAAACGGAGCGATAAAATCGGAGCAGGAGCTTGAAATCCAGCAGCTCATGGAGAGCGAGCTTAAATCGTTCTTCAACTGGTTTTATTCAAAGGAACGATATCGTTTTGGTGAAATTGTCGCTCGCTCGACCGTGATGGAGCAGATACTGGAGCTGATTGCCCGTATTTCGCAGACCGATATTACGGTGCTGATCCAGGGCGAAAGCGGAACCGGCAAAGAGATTATAGCCAAAGCGATCCATCAGAGCAGTCCGCGGCGCGATAAGCCGTTCATCGTCGTCAATTGCGGCGCTTTGCCCGAAACGCTTCTGGAGAGCGAGCTGTTCGGACATGAAAAGGGAGCATTTACCGGCGCTTCGTACATGAAGAAAGGTCTGTTTGAAGAAGCCCACACCGGCACCATATTTCTGGATGAAATCGGTGACACATCTCCCGCGCTGCAGATCAAATTGCTGCGGGTATTACAGGAAGGCGACATCAAGCGAGTTGGCAGCAACGAAACCATCCGCGTGGATGTCCGGTTGATTGCTGCCACAAATCAAAAATTAGCCGAATTGGTTGAACAGAAAAAATTCCGACAGGATTTGTTTTACCGCCTGAATGTGGTCAACATCGATATTCCGCCATTGCGGGAGCGCAAGGAAGACATATTGCCACTTGCGGAATATTTCATGGGCAAATA
>WJJN01000281.1 GCA_014729735.1 Candidatus Zhuqueibacterota bacterium | reverse complement strand
TTGGAATGTGGAAAAGATCGATGGTGTTTCCATCGAAGGAAATGTGAAATACAAACCGAAATTCACGCTGGATATTGCTCAAAGCCAGATTACGCAGGATCCGCTGTTCGGTACCTCCGGAGGCGCTCAACTGGCAATGACAGACATGCTTGGCAATTACCAGTATTATTTTCTCATTTATAATAATGCTCAGTCACGGGAAGATTTTTTGAAGAGCTTCAATATCGCGATCACCCGTGCAAATCTGTCGCGTCGTACGAATGTCGGATACGGACTGTATCATTTCGCGGGGCGCTATTTCAACTGGTATGACGACTATTTCTATGAAAGAACCATCGGAGGTTTTGTCTCACTCAGTTATCCGATCTCGATGTTTCAGCGTATCGAGGGAAGCGTTAATATACGGCATTCGGATAAGGATTGGTATTTCCTTGATCGTGCCCGGAAAGCGTTCCTATTTTCCAATTTTATATCTTATGTCAAAGATAACTCCCTGTGGGGTCCCACGGGTCCGATCGACGGTGAACGCATCAAATTCACACTTGGTAATACCATCGATGTCCAGCATTCGAATGTCAATTTTTATACGATCATCGCTGACTACCGAAAATATTTCCGGCTGTCGACACGAACTGCTCATGCGATCCGTCTGATGACATTTTACAATCACGGGAAAGAAGCAACCCGGTTCTATATGGGCGGAAGCTGGGATTTGCGAGGTTATCCCCGCTGGCGAATATGGGGCAAAAAACTTTTCCTGATCAGCAACGAACTCAGGTTTCCGTTCATCGACCGCTTCATAATCAACTTTCCCATCGGCGGAATGGCGTTCAGCTCCATCCGTGGAGCAACATTCGTCGATTTGGGAAATGCATGGGATGAAAGTCTGGAGCGGGTACTGGGAAGCATTGGTTTTGGTCTCCGGTTCCGGCTCGGTGGATTCCTTGTGCTGCGCTTCGATGTCGGCAAAAGATTCACTTTCGAGGATACTAATGATCTTTTGAATCTGGATAAATTTTCGCATCAAAAAGGCTGGTTCCAGCAATTCTTTTTCGGATGGGATTTTTAAATATTTTAATTTTCAGAATTTAAGAAATATGTTAAATCAAATAAATCTGAAATCGATTCGAACTCTTTTTATATTATTGATTGCAGGCGTCTTGCTCAGCAGTTGTGCACCCTGCCTGATTGAATGGGATCAACTACCGGAAGATCGGCATCCGAACTGGATCATGTTCGGTGGAAACGAAGCCCGGACGCAGTACTCGCCAGGGGATATAGCGCTGCCATTAAAACCGGCATGGGAAGAGGGAATCGGTTCTGCGGTGGGAAAGTCACTTATCGCAGCAGATGGAATTCTGTATTTCGGCACTAAGGACGGACGCATTCACTCCCGTAAAATTACAACGGGAGAAGGGATATGCAATGAAAAGATGACATTTGCCTCCACGTGTTGTTATTCTCAAAATCATCTGTACATTGCCCGGCGCTATGGTAGTGAAACATTGTATGGTTTAAATTTAAGAGAAGGAAAATACGAGTGGGAGATCGATGCCGGAGACATTGCTTCGGAACCGCTAATCACTTCCAACAGCATCATCGTGGCTGCGCTCTACAATCATATCGATCTGTACACTATGAATTCGGGTGTCAAAATCTGGACGTATGATACGGAAGATCAAATACGCTCATCTCCCGCCAGAGCGGGAAATAAAATCATCTTCGGATGCGATGACAGTTACGTTTATGCAGTAAGTTATGGATCCGGCGATTTAATCTGGAAATTCGAAACCGGTGCGGCTGTGCAGGCAAATCCGGTTATCGACCTTAAAAATAATCTCGTGCTGATAGGCTCTTCGGATTTCAATTTCTATGCACTCGATCTGGAAGATGGAACGCTAATCTGGAAATACGAAACCAGCGGATATATATTGAACGGTGCCGCGCTTGCAGACGAAAAAATCGTTTTTTCATCGAACGATAAGAAGCTGCATTGTTTAAACTCAATCAATGGTGAAAAGATTTGGACTACCGAGTGTGAAGCCGTTGTCGGCACAAATCCGTTAATTGCCGGTGATTATGTTTTCTGGGGTGGATTGGATCATCGCCTTTATGCTGCCTCTCTTGCAACAGGAAAAATTGAGTGGGAATTCAAGACTGACGGCAGGGTTCGGACAACGCCCATCGTATGGGGCGATTATTTGCTGGCTGCTTCGGAAGACGACAAGATATATGCATTTATCCCGGAATTAAAGCAATGACCAGAATTTTAGTTATTATTTTAACTTTTGCTGCATCTTTATCAGCACAGACCGGCTATCTGAAAATAGATACGCCGGATTCAGGCTTAGTCATTTCAATTAATGACAGTGCTGTCACAAAAACGCCTGTGCAACCGCTAAATTTATTACCCGGTGACTACGATGTCATTGTGACAAATCCGAAAAAAGGATTCTGGCGATATAACGACTGGACGCGCACTGTCACTATCGAACCGACCGATACGACTGTGATCCAGCCACAATTTAGCCTGAATGTGATTATTCGTACTACTCCATTCGACGCCCGGGTATATTTGAACAATGAATATATCGGCTCCACCCCGTTGTATTATGAAATCGCCGATCCGGAAAATGCTGTGTTTATGATAAAGAAAAGTAAGTATAGACCTGAGACAATAGCCCCGGATACAATAGAAAGTGCGGCAATTAATATTGACCTGAAACCGATCGCGGATCAACGTTCGCCTGTTTTGCAAAGATCTTCAAAGAATCAAACGATTTCAAGCAATAAAAAATTCATATATTCTTTATTTGCATTCACTATTGCATCGGGATTTACAGCAGCATATTTGAAGGACAGAGCAGACAAGAAATACAATCAATATCTCTCGACAGCAAGCCTGCAAAAAATGAACGAATATTATGAGGATAGCAAAATGCTGGATACGTATTCCAGCATTTCATTGGGCATGTTTGAGGTAAGCTTTGCCGTGTCTTTGTATTATCTGATCAAAAAATCTGAATATTAAAATCCACGATTTGAGAAAACTCCACATTAAACGGATCGTTTAATAGCGTATAATTGACGAGCAAATAGGTTTTGTTCCAAACAGGGATCGACAGCCCTGTTCCCACTGCCCATCGATCCGGTCCAATACCTGACCGCAATTTTATCATACCCAGAAATTTCGTTTCCGCTCCCAAAATCCAGGATTCTTTGTTAGCGTATTTCAAATATTCGGAGCTGATCAGAACATTGTTGATTTTGAATGATAGTCCTATTTTATTCAATGGATGGTATTTCTCATTGCTGCCGGTATCCCAGCTTATATTTGCAATCAGATCTTGTGATACGAGACTGACTCTCACGCTTTTGTAAAGATGGATCATCAACCCGACATCGATCGATCCGCCGATTGCTTTTGTATCTGCCAGCCTGTCATGAACAAATTTGGCGTTCAAACCCAAAGCACAGGAGCCCCAGAGTTTTCTTCCGTAAGAAAAGTACAATAACTGTGTATTGGTATCGAAAATATAATCCGGGTCCGGAGTATTATTGCTCCGAGCTTCGATTTCATTCACCTTAAAACTCAACCAGCCAATCCCATACGAATTTTTATATGAACCCGGAATGACGGCGGAAAAATAATCTAAAGTCCGGTTCATGGACATTTGCTGATGCATTCCTCCAATACTAATACTGTTGATGAAATTGATTCCGGCAGGATTCCAGAATGGTGCGGAATAATCGTCAGCCACTGCTGAAAACGCGCCGTTAAATGCCGATGCTTTGGCTCCTACTCCGAACATCGATAAATTATTAACGACCGGAGCATCTGCCGCCATGAGGTAAACGGGAAATAATGCTAAAACGAAAACTAAGCAAAGTTGCTGTTTCATGATGTAATAATCCTCTTGCCTTTTGGAAACTACCACTAAATAAATCTTGATTCTCTATTATGATTTAACGAATAAGAGCGATCGTTATGTACTCCTTTTTCTGGTTTGTCGTGAACAGACAATAGTATACTCCATTTTGAACCATCTCTCCATCATCGTTTCTTCCATCCCAGACATCTTCGAGATGTTCTCCCGCGCTTTTGTATCGATTGTCCAAAAGCGTGCGCACAACATTTCCATGTACATCGAAAATCCTTATCGTCACCGGCTCCTCAGATTCCAGCACATAACGGATATAAGTCACTTCATCGTTGGGATTGAATGGATTGGGATAATTATAGACAGGCTCGTCCGAGGGCGTAATCACATCACCGTCATCCGAAACACGAGGGATATAGACAGATACTTCGTTGGAAAAATAACTTTCGTTGCCAGAACTATCATACGCAGTTAATGCCAGATAATACGTCTTTCCGGTTTCCAGATTTTCAAGTGTATAGCTCGTGACGATTCCGACGTCAACTGCATTTGTATAGCGCCGGGAATGATTTCCGTAATAAATTTTGTAGCCTGCGAGATCTCTTTCGTCGTTGGGACTCCATTTGATGAGTATCATTCCCTGTACAGAAGATGCTACAAAGAGAAAAAATGAAATTGTTGTGAGAACCTTTTTATATAACGATGTCATACCTGCTTCCATTTTCCTTGGTTATTTTCAAATAGTCGAAAAAAGGACGGCGAAGGCATAGAATTAAATAAGTGAGCGACCTTCGCCGTTTTCCTTTAGGGGGCGAATCATTTTTTGTTTATTTTGTATTTAACCAGAAATTCGTCTCGATTGTGAATTATTTCTACCTCCTTCTTACTACTTTTGGTTTTGAAAAAATTCAAAATATCGTTCGTTTTAACATTTCGTCTGGCTTTTATTCTCCATATTAGAATTCCAATCGCGAGTGCAAAAATAGCAATGATCCCGAGTGGTGGAATCGCAATCGAACCATATAATGGCGAATTCAGAAACCATGTACTTTGATGATCATCACTTTTCTGTAAATTTTGTTTGGTTTGAAGAAGATCTCTATAGTGCGAATTCTTAATTGCATCCAACGTCGGAATAATAATATCGGTATGTCTTTGCAAACGATTAATATTTACTTTTTTATTTATCGCGTTGAGATGGTGATAATATTTTGGAGTGCCATAGTACTGGACGGATAATTGCTCAAAAAATGCTTTCCGCTGTATCTTGTTATAACCGGTGTCCTGTCTGGAAACACTCGGGAGATTAATTAAAGCTAAACTGACAAGTGTCCCCAGTAATACTATTCCGCTCATGATGAATTTCACAGTCCACCTCCAAATTCTCTGCTGTGCTTCTTACGTTTCTGTTACATTTTGCAAAACTCATGCCAGATACTCAAAAGCCCGTTATCAACGGGCTTTTGAGATTATTTTTATTTGAGTTATTAAACATTAATCATTTTAGTTATTTATGTACTCCGATTGTGTAAATATTATATTTTTACAGAAGTGAACAGAGCGCCATGTTCATAACTTTAAAAAAAATTGCTCTCTACCGACATTGCTTCGTGATGTAATTTTTACATATATTGATTAGGTTTCAATCCTTCTCCGGGATTGCTATTGTCATTTGTAGGTCGCTAATTTATTATGTAAAGTCTTCAGACTAATGCCCAATACATTGGCTGTTTTGGTCTTATTATTATTCAAGGCTTCCAGTGTAGACAAAATTATCTTTTTCTCCGCCTCTTTCATTGGAGAAAGCAGTGGAATTGAAATTCCCTTAGCGCCGGTTTTCAAATCGAGAATGCGATCCGGCAGATGATGCACCTCAATGCGGTTGGAGTTGCAGAGAACAACTGCCCGCTCTATCACATTTTTTAATTCGCGCACATTTCCGGGCCAGCGATAGCGCATGATCACCTCGATGCTATCCTGTGTCAGACCTTCGATTTGTTTGTTGTTCTGCCGATTATACATTTCCAGAAATTCGTGCACTAATAGCGGAATGTCACTGATTCGATCCCGCAAAGGCGGAATATCGATTTCCACAACACATAATCGGTAGTACAAATCTTCTCGCAACAAATTCTGCTCGATTGCCTGTTTCAGTTTTCGATTTGTAGCGGCAACGATGCGTACATCCACCTCGATTTCCTTCTTTCCGCCAAGCCGGCGAAATTTTCGCTCTTCCAGCGCCCGCAGAATTTTCGCCTGCGTTTCCATCGCCATTTCACCGATTTCGTCTAGAAACAGCGTGCCTTTGTGCGCCAGCTCGAAGCAGCCGGGTTTCTCATTCAACGCACCGGTAAAGGCGCCCTTTTCATGACCGAATAGCTCGTTTTCCAAAATATCTTTTGGAAATGCAGAAACGTTCACCGCGACAAACGGACCATTTCGGCGACCGCTTTTCTTGTGGATCGCCCGGGACACAAGCTCCTTTCCGGTGCCGCTTTCGCCGGTGATGATCACATTTGCAGTAGAATCTGCCACCGCGTCAATCAGCGAATAAATTTCCTGCATCTGCGGTGATTGACCGACCAAATCCTCGAAATGTGTGAGATGCTTTATTTGCTCCTGCAACTGCCGGTGCGATTTCACCAGCCGGTTGTGTTCCAGCGCCTTTGGAATGATGCTGCGCAAACGATCCGGTGCTACCGGCTTTGTCAGATAATCGTAGGCGCCGCCTTTCATCGCATCCACTGCAGTAGTTATCGTTCCCTTTCCTGTAATGATAATTACTTCTGTCGAGACGTTCTCTGCTTTTATGCGTTCCAGAACTTCGATCCCGTTCATTCCCGGTATCGTGAGATCGATGAGCAACAAACCGTAATTGCCGATTTTGATCTTTTCATAGGCATCCCGTCCGTTGAGCGTTGCATCAACCTGGTATCCTTCTTCTTCTAATAATGCTTTCAATCCCTCGATGATGGCTTTTTCATCATCAGCAACGAGAATTTTTTCATTATTAATATTCACTTCAACACGCCCTCTAATTTTTTTCTTAAATTCACTTTTTTTCGATCTTTGTCGCTAAGCTTCGAATACTTCATGAATTCAAACACAACATCATTTATTTTTTGAGATTGCTCTGAAACAAGATCGAGATGTTTGAACAAGTCATTTTCCGCAGGAATCTTTTTTTTAAGCTTTGATCTTAGTACATCAAGATTAATACCAACGGAATGCAATTGATTTTTCAGCTTATGATTGAACAGCTCCAACGCTTCTGCTAATTCTTTATCAGTCATTAATTCCCTCCGATCCATTTATTGACTGTGTTCACAATATCATCCAGCGAGAACGGCTTTGAAAGATAATCGACACAACCTGCGGCGAGCGCCTTGCCATCATCTTCAGCAGCGGTTTTCGCTGTCATCGCGATGATCGGGATGTCTTTCATTCCCCGCTTTGAGCGAATGTTCGCGGTCGCTTCGTAACCATTCATTCCCGGCATCATCATATCCATTAAAATGAGCGCAGGTTTTTCCTTCTGCGCTTTCTTGACACCCTCCTGCCCGTTCTTTGCAAAAAATACTTTATAGCCTTTATCTTCCAAAATAAATTTTAAAGCATACTGATTATCCAGATTATCATCTACCAGCAAAATGCTTTTTTTTGAATTCTGATTTTTAACTGTTTTTTCCGGCTTTGGCAATGGCGGTTGCTGCGCCTCAAGTTCCTTCACCCGTTGTGTTCCGAGCTTCTGTTTATCACCGACTTCCTTTAATGGCAGTAATATCCGGAATGTCGAGCCTCTCCCTTTTTTGCTCTCCACCAGAATGTCGCCTTCCAGCATGCGCATTAATTGCCGCGAAATGGATAAGCCCAACCCGGTGCCTTTTTTGTGTGGATTTTCCTGATTTTCGGATTGCCGGAACGGTTCGAAAATAAATTCGGAATCATCTTTGTCGAAACCAATACCGGTATCCTGCACAGAAACGCTGAGCACGTTGTCCCGTTTCTTCATTTCCGCAGCGACAGTAATCTTGCCGCGATTGGTAAATTTAACCGCATTGGAAATTAGATTGGTCAACACATGATCCAGCTTATCGCGATCGCTGAAAATATATTGCGGCACATTCTTATCGACCTTTAATTCAAGCTTGAGATCTTTCGCTTCTGCCAGTGGTCGAATTGTATCCATATTCGCATGGATCACGTTCATGAACGGAAAATAACTGTAATTTACGTCCATACGTCCGGCTTCGATTTTGGAAAGATCGAGAATGTCGTTGATCAATTTCAGCAACCGCTCGCCATTACGCCGGATTATTTTGATCTGCCGCATCTGCTCAGTATTCAATTCGCCGCTCATTTTTTGCAGCAGAATACTCGCCAGCGTTAGAATGGAATTTAGGGGCGTCCGCAACTCGTGAGACATGCTGGCGAAAAATTCGGATTTGATTTTATTGATATTCTCCGATTCCTGCGCCCGGATTTCCGCCCGTTTAAAAAGATTGTTATTTTCAATGGCAACTGCCGCTTTTTGAGCGAAGATTTCCAGAATATTCAACTCTTCCTCGGTCGGCACGCAGCCATCCGCGGGATCGAATACCATCAGGAATCCCAGGATTCGATTTTTCACTTTCAGCGGCGATAGAAGCACGCTATCCTGCGACCACCTGGTATCTGTCCTGTCGACTGCCTCCAGACCCTGCGCCATGAAATTCTCGTTCGTGATCGTCTCGTATTCCAGATAGAATGAATTGCCAATGCGGTATTCATTGCGCAGATATTTGAGAGTATTGGAAAACAATGTCTCGTATTTGCTCATGAAGGCACCCAGGCGATTTTTCTGGATTCCCGAATGCGCCGCAATTTTCGATGACGGAGCCTTCTCCGTTTTGATCGAGACCAGAACCATCTTCCAGCCCATACTTTTGATCGCCTGGCAGATATGCTTCAAAATATCCGGCAAGTTGACATTCAGAATAATATCCTCGCCGATCTTCAATATCTTCGCCATCTGATTGACTTTGATGTTCAGCTCGCTGGTGCGTTTTGAAACCTGCTGTTCCAGATTTTTGCTATGCTCCTCCAGCTTTTGCTGCATTGCTTTGTATTCCGAAACATCCCTGCCGACGCACATCGCACCGATATTTTTGCCTTTTGTGTCGAACAAATAGCGCACATTCCAACTGCATAGAATTTCCTGCCCGCTTTTCGTCTTTACCGGGGCTTCATAATCCCGCAGTTCCACCTTCATGGAATCACCATAGCTTTTGCGTAAGTTCTTCATGTCCGCGAAGAAGTCAGGCAGTTTGCGCCGCTTCAGTTCGTCTGGTTCATAGCCCAACAGTTTTTTTCCGTAATCATTAATGAAAACGCAATTGCCTTGCTCATCCACGACCAGCAGAATATCCAGCATCCCGGAAATCAGTGTTTCATAATATGTTTTTGCCTGCTTCCATTCCTCGCTTTTTTGTTCGATCTCCCGGGTGCGCTCCTCTATTTTCTGTTCCAGATCCTCCGAATACTCCTTGATCCGGCGCTCGAATTCTTTCCAGGCACTGATGCGGATCACCACATTCCGGCTGCCCCGAAACCTGCCGATACGGTCGGTCACCGGAACCGAAGTCATCATCACCGGAATATTCTGATCTTTTCGGTTTTTGACTTCGATCTCGAACTGGCTGTTCAAACCCGACGCCAGCTTTTCGCGTTCGATCAGGAATTTTTCCAGATTGACCGCATCGAACAATGCAGTTTGATTTTTGCCGATAATCTGCTCCCGCGGCATGCCGATGATCTGTCCCATATTGTCATTAGCGAACGTAATCAGCCCGTCTTCATCCACAACGATGATGCCAACATCCACCTTGTTAACCAGCGTGCGATAATTTTCGAAATTCTGTTCCACCTGATATAGTGATTTTTCCAGCGATTTTCGGATTTCGATCTCTGATTCCATAAATCGCGTGTGCTCCTCGAAAATCACCATGACCAGCGAGGAATAGCCGACGAGCATCGAGATGCTGCCAATGAATTGAAACATATCGAATGGCTGCTGTTCTGCGAACAGATATAGTCTTGCAAAAATGAAAAAGCAGACCGCATGCATAAACCAGAAATAGATATGCACGCTTTTTTGTATGTATAGCCGTATGAATCTAATAACAGCCCACGCAAAAAGTATCACAGTGATAATTGTCACAACAGGGCGAAGTATTCCAAACGGGTAAAGCGGCGCCAAGAAGTAGGTAAAACCATACGTGGTCAGGATGCTTATTATCAGCGTTGACACAGGAATTGATATCCCGTAAAATAGCCTGCGTTTCACAGGAACTGCTTTTCCGGCAGAGTATGAAGTGAATACTAGCAAAGCTGACAGAAACAAATGTCCGATGGGCAAATTTTCGATAGGCTGTAAAATTATGGACAACGGTGCAATGGATACGGCTCCCGCAGCTTTTAACAATTTCAATGTAATGAGAATAAGCGCTGCCGCAGCAAAATACAAATAATCCCGGCTGAATTTGATCGAATATATTTTGAAAGAGAGAAATATAATCGCCCCAAGCATTAAATAGCTCAGCATTTCCATGAACTCGAAATATTGCGGTGGAAACTGATGTATAGTCTGGCGAATGTGAAAATATATCAATCCCACTGCCAGCAGCACCGTTTCTATAAAAAGAATATTGATCCTGAGCTTGCTTATTCTGTTCGGATATGGCGCGTACATACGTCCTGTCTGTTTTGATTTGTATTGATTGAAAAGATTTAACTTCAATGTTTAAAATATACGTGAAAATTAAATAAATGTCAATCGTAAATTAAAATTTTATTGAACGTTCATTCACATTTTACAGTTATGGAATCAATAAAAAAATTAAATTTTTCGTTTCCTTTTTGTACATTTTTTTATTATTATTGATATATTAAAAAATTGACGTTCATTCAATATAAATGGAGGAAAAATGAAATCGCTTAAAATCCTGTGCTTTTTTGTCGTGTTTCTGGTCATCGTTGTATTCAATGGATCAGCACAAACAACGGTTCCAAATTATTATCAGCATGCAGATTTTTTGTTGGCGTCACCCGGCGCTTTTCAGAATTCATTACTGGGATTCGTGAATCCTGCGGCTTCGAATTTTATTCATTCTTTTGATACATATCTTTATTTATCAACAGATTATGAAAATCGCACCTCTGTGGATCGTTGGGGGTTGTTTACCGGTGCGCCTCATATTGGCTTTGGCGTAATCCACGAAGACGAGGTCACCGATTATCGCTTCAACGTGAGTGGAGGTAATGATGCATTCGCCATGGGTATGGGATACGGCTGGTCGGGTGGCAACGCAGCAAAACCGGTTCGGGAAAACATCTTTTCGCTTGGCTCAATGATCCGACCGAATCCGTATATGTCGCTGGGAATGACAGGACATTTTTCCACAGAAGGACCGGACCGCGCGGGAATATTCGATCTCGCGGTGCGTCCGTTTGGCACAGACTTCATGACACTGTTCGGTGATTGTGCATTCCGGCGCAAGGATAATCTGGACGATCTGTTGTGGAGCGCCGGTGCGGTGGTGCATCTCCTGCCCGGAATTCATTTGACCGGACGCTACTTTGAATCCGACGCTTTTACTGTGGGAATTTCTTTAAATCTCGGAACCAACGGACTGAGCAGCCAGGCTCGAATACCGGATAACGGCGATATCGACCGTATCTATTACGGCATTCGAATGGGAGGATTGAAACGCAATGTAATCGACACCCACTTTCGCCAGAGCACGAAATTCGTTGCCACGGATATGAAGGGCAGGATTGAATATCAAAAATTTCGCTTTTTCGACCAATCAACGCACACACTACAGGAATTGCTTTCAGACCTGGATGGCGTCATCGAAGATGGTACGGTGGGCGCAGTTGCTCTCAATTTTGCGAAATTTAATGTATCCCGGGAAATGGCATGGGAAATCCGCGAAAAGCTGAAGAGGGTCCGAACTGCCGGAAAGAAAGTCTATGTTTTCATGGAATTAGCAGGGATAACGCACTATCATTTGGCAAGCGTGGCGGATAAAATCATTCTCGATCCTGAAGGCATAATCATGTTGGAAGGTTATGTCATGGGCAGAACATATTTGAAAGGAACGCTGGAAAAATTAGGGCTCGGATTTGACGAATGGCGGTATTTCAAATATAAATCGGCAGCAGAAACATTTTCCAGAGAAAGCATGTCCGATGCCGACCGGGAACAGCGTCAGGCGTTGATCGATGAATTATTCCGGGTCGTGAGGGATGATATCTGCTCGGCACGTAATTTTTCGAGAAGCGAGTTCGATAGTCTCATGAATAACAAAATTGCATTTGATGCAGAAGGTGCAGTCGAATTTGGATTAGTAGATACCACCGGTCGCTGGGTGGATATGGATAAAATTATCAAGAAATTTGACAGCAAGCTCAGCACGAAAATCAAATCCGAAGATCTCGCAAAATATCAATTGCCGCCGGAAAAATGGGGCGCCAAACCGCAGATTGCCGTTGTTTACGGAATCGGTGTCTGTGATATGGAAATGGGTATCCGGGCACGCAAGCTGCAGCAAGTATTCACAAAACTGGAAAAAGACGATCAGATTAAAGCGGTCGTATTTCGAGTGGATTCTCCCGGTGGGGATGGCATGGCGTCGGACATTGTGGCGGAGGCGATGAAAAAATGCGCGGAAAAGAAACCGGTCATCGTCAGTCAGGGGTATGTTGCGGCATCCGGCGGTTACTGGATTTCGATGTATGCTGATACAATCGTTGCCGCACCTTTTACCATTACCGGCTCCATCGGTGTTATCGGCGGCTGGCTGTGGAACAAGACTCTCGGCGAGAAACTGGGCATGACGTCGGATTTCGTGAAAGCCGGTGAACATGCCGACCTTGGCTTTGGTATCACGCTGCCTTTGCTCGGGCTTCAGGTACCACACCGCAATCTCAACGAAGAAGAACAGCAGCGGATTGAAACACTTATCCGGGACATGTACCAGGGATTCGTGGCAAAAGTTGCGAAGGGTAGAAATCTCCCGAAAGAAGAAGTGCTCGAAATTGCGCAGGGTCGTGTGTGGACAGGAACCAAAGGCAAGGAAATCGGACTGGTCGACGAAATCGGTGGTCTGGAAACATCGCTTATGATCGCCCGGGAAGCTGCTGGAATTCCTGTGGAAAAAAAGGTGGACATCAAAGAATATCCCGAACCGGAATTATTCAATCTGGAGATGTTTGATGTATTTCCATTCTCGGACAAAGAAAAGAGTGCAGTTGACGAGTCGGCTGAAATTTCCTATATTAAATTCATCTCGAAAAATTCGGGAAAACCGCTTCCGCTTGCAGAGCCGGAATTTTTCGATGATAAATGATTTGATTTCTTTTCCTCGACTATAAAAATAGACGGATGGGATGTTATTGATTCTACAATTCAATAACATCCCTTTTATTATTTACTGTTCGGCGCTCTCTATAGAGATGCTGTGCCATTTTATGTCACAATCTTATTTCGCCCTTTCAGGGCATTTGCAAGCGGTAGAGTTTATTCACCTCCCCTTCCGCCTGTGCGGATCTGTCTCCCTTAATACGGAATTTTCAGAATAACAAATATTTCAAGCCGCCCACCGGATGAAATTTAGCACCTTGCTAAGATTTTCCAAATCTCACCCGATATTATGTATGTATTTCCAACCTGTTCATTTTTCAGATGATAATCATGGCAAAAAACATATTTCATTTAAAATTCAATAATAAAGAGATCATTGCAAAAAAAGATTATCCGTACATCATCGGTCGCGATGTTGCCAACGATATCGTCATTTCTCATAAGACCGTATCACGCCGACATGCTGCAATCATTTTCGATGGTGAACAATGCATTGTCGAGGACCTGAATAGCAAAAATGGAACGTTTGTAAATGACCGACAGATCACGCGTCTTTCATTAAAAAATTCTGACACCATCCGGATTGGGAATGAACACATCGAGGTCGAAAAAGAGGACGATTCTTCTGTGTCCATGGTTACAGAAACGAGCTCATTAAGCCAGGATTCAATTGTGCTGGAAAAGCAATTCCAAAAGCTATTGGGGGAAATTAAGGAAAATCGCATGTTGGTGAGAGATGTTCAGGGAATCAAACGAATCATCGAAATGAATCGTCAGAAATTGAAAACCGCTGCCAATCTGGATTCGCTGACCGGTCTCTACAACCGAGGTTATTTCGATCAAGTATTTCAGAAGGAAGTCATGCGAAATGCACGTTACGGACATTCGCTGTCCATTCTATTGATCGACATTGATTTTTTCAAACAGATTAATGATAAATTCGGGCATGAAACCGGCGACGACGTATTAGCATGGGTTGCAAAAATGTTAAGCTCCCGAACACGACAGACCGATATTGTTGCCCGGTACGGTGGAGAGGAATTTGTGGTACTGCTTCCCGAAACCAGCGGGGATAATGCGAAAGTGGTCGCTGAAAAAATCTGTTCTGTTATCGAAGCGGAAAGTCCGGCACATGCACCAGCTAAAATTACAGTCAGCATCGGTATTGCCAGCCATCCTCGGAATGGTACGAATGGCAAAATCGTGCTTAAAGCAGCGGATACTGCACTTTATCAATCCAAAAATTCAGGGCGGAATTGCATTACAGCGAGCGATTGGGAATGCTAAATGAGCATACTTGAATCTTATGAAATATTGCATCAGATCGGCGAAGGCGGGATGGCTATTGTTTACAAAGCTGCCCAGCCTAAATTAAAGCGGTTCGTCATAATCAAAAAATTAAAAAATTATGATCCGGAATCCATCGAGCGCTTTCATCGGGAGGCATATGTTTCCGCCGCGCTGAATCAGGAAAACATCGTCGCCACGCACGATTTTATCTATCACAAAGGCAGCTACTACCTTGTGATGGAGTATGTGAACGGGATGGATTTGAAAACCATTCTTTCTATTTTCGCACCGGTACCACCGCTGATCGCAGCGATTATTACCCGGGAAATCGCACGA
>WJJN01000280.1 GCA_014729735.1 Candidatus Zhuqueibacterota bacterium | reverse complement strand
TTTGAGGTTTTTAGACGGCATTTTGGATAAGATAATGTGGTTTTTTATTATTATGGGTGTTGTATTATCGTGTCTTCATCAATCCTCGTTGGGAAATTTAATGGTAATCGCTCCTTATAAGATGCATCCATTATGGTACACGCCGCTGCTGCCGCTTCTCTTCCTTGTATCTGCAATCGGAGTTGGATTGCCAATGGTTATATTCGAGAGCACAATCGCTGCAAAAGTATTTAAGTTTAAATTAGAATCCGAGATAATCCAGTCACTTTCACGCATAGTCCCGGTCATTATTGGAATATACTTGTTTCTCAAAATCGGCGATTTAACGATTCGGGATGCCTGGGCATATATGTTCGAAGGGAGCTATCAATCCAACTGGTTTTTACTAGAATTCTTTATAGGAATTGTCGCACCCTTGCTCATGTTCATGTCAGCAAAAGTCAGGCGCTCGCCAAAATTGATTTTTACGGCTTCAACACTGTATATCATTTTCGGAGTATTATTGAATCGAATTAATGTCTTTCTGGTTGCATACAAACCGCCGTATGCAGAGAAAGCATATTTTCCGGCAATCGGTGAGTTTGCCGTAACGATTGGTCTGGTGGCTGCATTGATTCTTTGCTACAGAGCGTTTGTAACAATTTTCCCGATTTTACCCGGACCTCAGGCAGATGGATAGAGCTTTAATAAACGTTTATTAATTTTGCTTTTATTTCCGGGTAATTGATGTAATAATAAAGGAGCATTCAAAAATGATAAAGAAATTTGTTCTTTTGATTTGTCTCTTAATTTCATTCATGTTGAAGACAAGCAATGCCCAGATTCATA
Source organism: Candidatus Zhuqueibacterota bacterium (assembly GCA_014729735.1). GTDB lineage: Bacteria > Zhuqueibacterota > Zhuqueibacteria > Thermofontimicrobiales > Thiofontviventaceae > Mariaggregatimicrobium. The sequence goes on along the minus strand of WJJN01000280.1, from coordinate 3,009 downwards.
ATATTCATACGACCGAGGGAGTCGACTGCACGCTGTGTCATGAATGTGATAACCCGTCAAAAGATAATCCTTGCTTAAAACCCTGCCCCCGTCCATTCAGAGAGCAGGAAAAAGGTAAAAAATTATCTCCTGATAAATCACCTGATTATATTATCTTGGATGAATTGGAAGATTTGTACGAGCCGGTGAGATTTTCGCATAAGATTCATGCAGACATGGCTTATATGCTTGGTGGTTGCGTATCCTGTCATCATTTCACTCCAACAAACCAGTCACATCCGCCTTGCAAGGAATGTCATGACCCGGAAGTGCTTCATGAAAATATCAAACAACCGGGACTGAAAGGAGCCTATCATCGGCAATGTATCGGCTGTCATAGCGAATGGAGCGGCGAAACGGACTGCGATATCTGTCATGCGATGAAGGCAAAAAAAGAAGCAATGGGCGAAAACTATGTGGAGCATCACTATAAGCCGTGTGATGAGCCAGTTCAAAAAGTCTATCAAACCAAATTCGAAAAAGCAGAATTTGTCACATTTTGGCATGCCAATCATTCACGATTTTATGGATTGGAATGCAATGATTGTCACCGACAGGATCCCTGCGTGACCTGTCATTATCAAAAAGAAAGACCGGTCTCTGTCGTAAAAGCCAGCGCCGATGCAATGCATCACAAATGTTCTGCATGTCATAATATAAATAGCTCAACCGGTTGTTATAAATGCCATTCGAAAACAGAACAAAAGCATTTCGATCATAAACGTGCGACCGGCTGGGCATTGGGTAGCTATCACAAAAATATGAAGTGCAATCGATGCCATCCCGAGAGTAATAAGATGGTGAAACCATCCCCGATGTGCAATAATTGTCATGAAAAATGGGATTCGGAAAATTTTGATCATGCTATTACCGGACTTAAACTTGACGAGATTCACGAGGGAGCGGATTGTTCTGATTGTCACCCGGATCGACAATTCGATAAAAAACCGGATTGTAGTGGTTGCCATGACGGAGATATGACGTATCCTAATGATTTACCGGGTACATTAACGAATTAGTGATGCCCAAAAAAACAAACAGAATCCGTACGATTTCTGACCGTAAAAAATCGAACCTCTTTTCATTCCACACGAGCGGAGCGTCGGTCTGTCATATTCGACAGGCGGATGCTCCGTTTTGATTTTTGACACACTAATTTTAATTTCTTCTTGTAATTTTCATTAATTTTCTTTTCTTTAGATTATCAAACGAAAACAAAATCACATTATTTCATAACAAGGGAGTATGTACCATGTCAAAAAAAATAGTGACTTTCGGAGAAATCATGCTACGTCTTGCACCGTTCAATTACGAGCGGATTGTGCAGGCAGTGAATTTGCAGGCGACTTATGGCGGCGGAGAAGCGAATGTCGCGGTGTCATTGGCTCATTTTGGCGAAGAAGTCTATTTCGTCACCCGGCTTCCCCAAAATCTGATCGGCGATGCAGCGGAAAATCGATTGCGAGGATTCGGCGTTCATACGAACTATATCGATCGCGGCGGCAAGCGACTCGGCATTTACTTTCTGGAGCATGGCGCATCCATCCGTCCCTCGAAAGTTGTATATGACCGTGCAAGTTCGGCAATCGCAGAAGTCACGTCCGGCACATTTGACTGGGATTCGATTTTCAGTGGTAAGGACTGGTTTCATATCACCGGCATTACGCCGGCGTTGTCCCCGAATGCGGCTGAGGTTAGTCTGGAAGCAGTTGAGGCTGCGAAAAAAAATGGTCTAAAAGTAAGCTGCGATCTCAATTACCGCAAAAAGCTATGGACAAAGGCAGAGGCAAAAACCACTATGACGAAGCTGGTGGAGTTCGTCGATGTTGTGATTGCGAATGAGGAAGATGCAGCAGATGTCTTTGGCATTGAGGCAGAAACGACCGATGTGACCAGCGGCACTCTGGATATTGAGAAATATAAATCCGTGGCAGGTCAATTGCAAAAATTATGTGATGCCGAGCTTGTGGCGATCACGCTGCGGGAAAGTCTTTCCGCGTCGGATAACAACTGGTCTGCGATGCTGTACGATGGATCGGATTTTCTGGTGAGCCGCAAATATCATATCCATCTGATCGACCGCGTTGGCGGTGGCGATTCATTTGGAGCAGGATTGATTCACGGGTTGGTTAATAGCTGGGAAAAACGAGATGCACTTGAATTTGCGGTTGCAGCATCCGGAATGAAACAAACAATCCCCGGCGATATGAATTTGGTGAAAGAAGATGAAGTGCTGTCAATTGCGAAAGGCGATACATCCGGGCGTGTTCAAAGATAGTATATGAAAAACCTCTCCCTATTGGTTTTAGGAAGAGGTTTTCATTTCACTTCGATTTCATTCAAAATCAAAATTGACCCATCTTCAATATACGGATCGCCATCAAAGCGAAGTTTTGTTAGCAGTTCGATTTTCTTTTGAAGAATAAAATATATCTCGACAGCAGGATCTGATTGAAATTCAGACTCCCCTTTTAGTGGTTGTTGTTGCTCTATCAGTCCGTTGTTTTTTAACCGATCAAAACCACACTCTCTGACAATATTGGCAACAAATTGCATGATCTCAATCCGGTTCGGAATAGATGGCATGGAAGCTAATTTCAGCAAAAATGGCATTGCCGCTGCGGTTGCCGAATACAAGGTTTCCTGATGGAAAATGGACACCCTCAGACTCCAGAGTGCTTTCCTTCGAATTTCCTCATCTACAGATGCCAGATGCTCGAGATAATACGGCACATCCTGCGCTGAGCCATACGCATGTTCCAGACGCTCCCAGGGGATTTCATCCAGCCCGACGAGAGTGTAAATTAACGGAGGTTCACGCAGTGCTTTTGTGATTTCAGCCTGATCGTGCGGCACTCCAATCCAGCGGGGATCATTGAACGCGGCTAATTCGTCCTTATCAACTACCAATGTGCGGGCATCACCTTTCACCATTGTTCCCGTGAGCGGACTGTCTTCAGTCCTGACCCT